>JAEYTM010000271.1 GCA_023434015.1 Pseudomonadota bacterium
TCGCGCTTGGCGTAGCGCCGCCCGTCCGGGCCGGTCAGCAGGCGATGGTGGCGATAGACCGGGGTCGGCAGGCCGAGCAGGGCCTGCAGCAGGCGCTGGACGTGCGTGGCCTCGAACAGGTCCTGGCCGCGGATGACGTGGCTCACGCCCTGCAGGGCGTCGTCGACCACCACCGCCAGGTGATAGGCGACCTCGGCGTCCTTGCGGGCCAGCACCACGTCGCCGCCGAGCGCCGGGCGGGCGGCGATCGGGCCAGTCTCGCCGCCGGGGCCGGCGCCCTCCTCGACGAAGACCCGCGCGGCGAAACCGCCGAGCTGGCGTTCGGCCTCGGCCAGGCTGAGCCGCCAGGCATAGGCTTCGCCGGCCGCGAGCCGACGGGCTTCCTCCGCGGCGCCAAGCGGCCCGCCGCGGAAGGCTTCGAGCGCGCCGTGCGGGGCGCGGCCGATCTCCTCGGCGATTTCCCGGCGGGTGCGGAAGCAGCGATAAAGCAGGCCGCGGGCGCGCAGGCCCTCGAGCGCGCCGGCATAGTCGGCCATATGCGCCGACTGGCGTCGGACCGGCGTCTCCCATTCGAGGCCGAGCCAGGCGAGGTCCTCGGAGATCCCAGCCTCGTACTCCGGCCGGCAGCGGGTGGCGTCGATGTCCTCGATGCGCAGCAGGAAGCGGCCGCCGGCCGTCCGCGCCGCCGCGTGGGCGGTGAGCGCAGAGAAGGCGTGGCCGCGATGCAGCCAGCCCGTCGGCGAGGGGGCGAAGCGGGTGACGAAGGGGGCGCTCACCCCGGCTGCCTAGTCCCGCAGGTGGCGCGGGAACAGGCCCAGGCGCTGAAGCACCGCGCGCTGGAACGGCTCCTCGCCGCCGAGGGCCTGTTTGAGCGGCGTGAACTGGTGGAAGTTGGCCATCTCCGCCAGGCCGTGGGCGGCGCACCAGGCGGCGACCGTGATCAGTTCCAGCTCAGTATGGTCGGCGGGGTCCGCGCCGCCCTCCAGCAGGGTGTTGCGGACCCGGCAGTAGGGGCTGTCGTCACCGTGCTGGACGTCGGCGGGGAGGGCCTCCTCCTGGCGCGCGCTGTCGTACATCACGCGGTAGAGGGCCGGGTGCTGGCGGGCGAAGCGGACATAGGCGACGCCAAGCTCGGTGAGGGCGGCCTCCGGCGAGGGGGCGGCGGCCTTGGCCTGGGCCATCGCCGCGTTCAGCAGCGTCCAGCCCTCCTTGGCGACGGCGGCCAGAAGTTCGCCCTTGTCCTTGAAGTGGTGGTAGGGGGCCGCGGGGCTGACGCCCGCCTCGCGGGCGACGGCCCGCAGCGACAGGGCCGCGGGGCCCTCCGCCTCGACCAGCCTCCGGGCGGCGTCGACGAGGGCGCGGCTGAGGTCGCCGTGATGATAGGGCCGGCTCTCGGCGGCGGCGGCTTCTTTCATTGCAGGCACCCTAGTTTCCGGCCTCGGCGTCGTCAAAGGCATCTTGACGTCGCTTAGATCGCCCCCATCTAAGCGTTGTTCAAATGAACGCCCTGGGTCCCCCGCGGTTCAACGAGGGGGCCGGGTTCCTAACTGAAAGGGTGTGTCCATGTCTCTCGCCAACTACGAACGGCTCCTCGATCGCGCGGCGCCGGGATTGCTGCTGGCCCTCGGCCTGACCGCGAGCCTCGCGGTGGCGGCGCTCTGGGCCTGATCCGCCCGCGACCGACGCGTGAACGCAGGGCCCCGTCACCGGGGCCCTTTTGGTATGCGCAATCGCAAGAAAACACCGCTCGGCGACCCGCGGCGTCATGGAGGTGTCTCCGAATCCCTCCTATAGTCGAAGGGCGGCGGACGTCTGTGTCCCCTGGCGCCTTCCGGCGCCGCGGCCCACCGACGTCACGCAGGCGCGTTCGTTGAAGAGGGCTCCGTCTTCAGTTCACACGCGTATGTCATAAGGGCGGCCGCGGGCCGCCGGGAGGCCGACGATGCAGGTGCTTAGCCGCCCGCCGTCCGGCTATCCCGCCCTCGTGCTGAACGCTGACTTCCGGCCGCTCAGCTACTACCCCCTGTCGCTGTGGCCGTGGCAGGAGGTGATCAAGGCGGTGTTCCTCGACCGGGTGGACGTGGTGTCCAGCTACGACCAGAAGGTCCACTCTCCATCCTTCGAGATGCGGCTGCCCAGCGTGATCGCGCTGAAGAGCTATGTGGCCCAGGACCGCGCCCCGGCCTTCACCCGCTTCAACCTGTTCCTGCGCGACGCCTTCACCTGCCAGTACTGCTCGACCGGCGAGGACCTGACCTTCGACCATGTGACGCCGCGCTCGCAGGGCGGGCGCACCACCTGGGAGAACATCGTCACCGCCTGCGCCCGCTGCAACCTGATCAAGGGCGGGCGCACGCCGCGCGAGGCCAACATGCACCCGCACCAGCGGCCCCGCCGGCCCACCGCCCACGAACTGCAGGAACGCGGCCGCCGCTTCCCGCCCCACCACCTGCACGAAAGCTGGCTCGACTACCTCTACTGGGACATCGAGCTGGAGGCTTAGGCGCAGCGTCTCCGCCTAGCGGAAGATGTAGATGCCGCCCGCCACGCCGGCCGGCGCCTCCGCCAGTCCGCGGACCTCAAGCGGCACCTCGCGGGCGCCGCACAGGCAGCGCAGGCGTCCCTCCAGCCGGTCGAGCGGCTGTCGGCCAAGGCCTTGGGCCAGCCAGGGGGCCGGATCTATGGCCGCGGCGCGACCGCAGCGGCACAGGGCCCAGAG
>JAEYTM010000351.1 GCA_023434015.1 Pseudomonadota bacterium
GCGGCGGTGGCGGCGATCGCCTTCGACCGTGCGGCCAATGTCGTCGACGGCAATGTCGAGCGGGTGATGGCCCGGCTGTTCGCGGTGGAGACGCCGCTGCCGGACGCCAAGCCGCAGCTCAAGAGCCAGGCCGCCGCCCTGGTCCGCGACCACCGGCCGGGCGACTGGGCCCAGGCGCTGATGGACCTTGGGGCGACCATCTGCCGTCCGAAGTCGCCGCTCTGCGATCGCTGCCCACTCTCGGACCACTGCGCGGCCCTGGCGACCGGCGCGCCCGAAAACTTCCCGCGACGGACCGCGAAGGCGGAACGACCGCATCGGCACGGGGTGGCCTATCTGTTGACCCGCGGCGACGAGGTTGCCCTGATCCGCCGCCCGCCCAGGGGCCTGCTTGGCGGCATGCTGGCCCTGCCGACTTCCGACTGGCGCAGCGAGCCCTGGACCGACGCCGAAGCCCTGGCCGCCGCCCCGGCGGAAGCGGCGTGGCGCGACGTCGGCGAGGTCGGGCACGTTTTCACCCATTTCGCCCTCACCCTGCGGGTGCTGCGGGCGGAGGGCGACGCGGACGAGCTGATCTGGACGCCGGGCTCCCGCCTCGACGCCCTGCCCAGCGTGTTCCTCAAGGCGGCCCGGGCGGGCCTGTCGAACCTGCTCTAGGCGGCCATCTGGCTGCGCACCTTGGCGCGCAGCACGTCGATGGGCGCCAGGCCCTTGTCGGACTTGAAGTGCCAGTAGGTCCAGCCGTTGCAGGCCGGGGCCGACTGCACCATCGCCCCGACCTTGTGGATCGAGCCGGCCATCTCGCCGATCACCAGGCTGCCGTCGGCGCGCACGCTGGCCCCGTGGCGGCCCTTCGGATCATAGAGCACGTCGCCCGGCCGCAGCAGGCCTGCCTCGACGATCTGGCCGAACGGGATGCGCGGCTCGGCGCGCTTGGAGCCGGTGACCATCACCTCTTCCGGAGAGGACGGTAGCACCTTCGCGATCCGGGCCTTGGCGAGCTTGGCGTAGGCCTCTTCGCGCTCGATGCCGATGAAGCGGCGGCCCAGCCGCTTGGCCGCCGCGCCGGTGGTGCCGGTGCCGAAGAACGGATCGAGGATCAGGTCGCCCGGCTTGGTGGAGGCCAGGATCACCCGGTGCAGCAGGGCCTCGGGTTTCTGGGTCGGATGGGCCTTTGAGCCAGTCTCGTCCTTCAGCCGCTCCTCGCCGGTGCACAGCGGCAGCGTCCAGTCCGAGCGCATCTGCAGCTCGTCGTTGGCCATCTTCATGGCGTCGTAGTTGAAGGTATAGCGCCGGCCGCCGCGCGACTTCGCCGCCCAGATCAGCGTCTCGTGCGCGTTGGTGAAGCGGGTGCCCTTGAAGTTCGGCATCGGGTTGGACTTGCGCCAGACCACGTCGTTGAGAATCCAGAAGCCCAGGTCCTGCAGCGTCGCGCCGACGCGGAAGATGTTGTGGTAGCTGCCGATCACCCACAGGGCGCCGTCGTCCTTCAGGATGCGGCGGCATTCCTTCAGCCAGGCCTTGGTGAAGGTGTCGTAGGCCTCGAAGCTCTCGAACCGGTCCCAGTCGTCGTCGACCGCGTCGACCTTGGAGTTGTCCGGCCGCAGCAGGTCGCCGCCGAGCTGCAGGTTGTAGGGCGGATCGGCGAACACCAGGTCCACGGACCGGTCAGGAAGCTTCTTCAGCTCCTCGAGGCAGTCGCCCAGGATGATGGTTTCGGCCGGAACGCTCATGTCGATCCCTTGAACTCAGGAGTCTGGAATCCTGGGCCGACATGGTGAAGGGGAGATTTACGCGCACTGCGATTGCGAATTTTTCCGCCGCTGCTCAGGCCTCGAACGGCAGCTCGTCCTGGAGTTCGTCGGCGAGCCGGGGGTCCTTGCCCATCAGCACCATCTTCACCGGCCGCCACGCCATCCGGTGGATTTCGCACGGCCCCAGGCTGATCAGAGCCTCGACGTGGGCGGGCGCGTTGTAGCCCTTGTGGCTGGCGAATCCGTAGCCGGGATAGAGGCTGTCCATCTCGGCCATCAGCCGGTCGCGGGCGACCTTGGCGAGGATCGAGGCCGCGGCGATCGACTTCGACCGGCCGTCGCCGCCGACCACCGTCTTGACCTCACACGGCAGCTTGAAGCGGTAGTTGCCGTCCACCAGGGCGAAGGCCGGCGCGACACTCAACGCCTCGATGGCCCGGCACATCGCCAGGCCCGTGGCGTGCAGGATGTTGAGGCTGGCGATCTCCTCGACGCTGGCGAAGCCGACGCCCCATGACGCCGCCTTGGCCTTGATCTCCA
This sequence comes from Pseudomonadota bacterium, assembly GCA_023434015.1. Classification (GTDB taxonomy): domain Bacteria; phylum Pseudomonadota; class Alphaproteobacteria; order Caulobacterales; family Caulobacteraceae; genus Phenylobacterium. The sequence continues at coordinate 2,295 of JAEYTM010000351.1, forward strand.
GCTCAAGGACCTCGCGGGTCTTGGCGGTCAGCTTCTTGGAATCGTCGAGGCCCTTGGGGATTTTCCGAGGATCGAGGATCACCGCAGCCGCGCTGACCGGCCCGGCCCAGGGCCCCCGCCCCGCCTCGTCGACGCCGCAGACCGGGCCGCCGACGAAGGCCTTCTCCAGCAACATGTCGGGGCCGCGTTTCGCCATCAGCGGGCCATATCCCGGACCGGCGCATGGCGGAAGCAGCAGGTGAGGTGATCGTTGACCAGGCCGGTCGCCTGCATCCAGGCGTAGACGATCACCGGGCCGACGAACTTGTAGCCCCTGCCCTTCAGCGCCTTGGACACCTCCACCGCCAGCGGCGTCTGTGCCGGCACCTGGCCGACCTCGTCCCACCTGTTGTGGATCGGCCTGCCGCCGGTGAAGCCCCAGCAAAAGGCCGAAAAATCCTCGCCCGCCTCGCGCATCGCCAGGTAGGTGCGGGCCGAGCCGATGGCCGCGTCGACCTTGGCGTTGGAGCGCACGATTCCGGGATTGGCCATCAGCCGGGCGCGGTCGGCGTCGCCGTAACCCGCGACGATTTCCGGGTCGAAGCCGTCGAAGGCCGCGCGGAACGCCTCGCGCTTGCGCAGGATCGTGATCCAGGAAAGCCCGGCCTGGAAACCGTCCAGCACCAGCTTCTCCCACAGGGCGCGGCTGTCGTACTCCGGCACGCCCCATTCGGTGTCGTGGTAGGCCTCGTAAAGCGGGTCGCCGGCCATGCCGCGCCAGCCGCAGCGGAGAATCTGAGTGGAGGACATGGCCGCCACTCTCCTCCGAGCCGGCGTCAAACCTCAAGGCCCGTCAGGCCGCCAAACCGCCGCAGGTCAGGCGGCGGGCTCGCCCGGCGCGGCTGTCATCCACGCCGGCCGCTCGACCCGCACCGGCCGGCCGTCCACCGTCAGGCTGGCCCCTTCGGCGCGGTCCAGCCGCAGCAGGGCCATGGCCCGTCCCTCGATTCCCGACAGCACCTCTCCGGCCCGAAGCTCGCGGGCCAAGACCTCGGACCCCGGCGCCGGGGGCGGGCCCTCGAAGACCATCGGCAGCATCCGGCTCTTGATCTGGCCCCGACGCTTCATGCGCGAGGTGGTCTCCTGGCCGACGAAACAGCCCTTCTTGAAGTCGATCCCGCCCAGCAGGTCGAAGTTGGCCTCGATGGGATAGGTCCTGTCCGAACCCCAGTCGCCCGGACCGGGCACGCCGAGCGCCAGCCGATGGCGGTCGTAGGTCGCCTCGTCGCCGGCCGCGGCGCCCTCGGGACGTTCCACGCCATAGCCCCGCAGGCCCAGTTCCGTCAGGCGCGGATCACGCACCCAGGGTCCCTCGGCTTGCCCGGCCGGGAACAGCGCCGACACTGGCGTCTCGTCGGCCGCGATCTCCACCTTGGCCCGCAGCCGGTACATGGAGAGCCGCTGGATCAGGGCGTCACGATGCTCGGCCGCCACGTCCAGCCAGGCGCCGTCGTCGCGCCCGACCACGAACAGGTCGTGGAGCAGCCGCCCCTGCGGCGTCAGCAGCCCGGCGAAGCGCGCCTCGCCTGTCCCCAGGATCTCGACGTCCTGGGTGATGAGCCCCTGCAGGAAGCTGCGCCAATCGGGCCCGCCGACGGCGATCAGCGCGCGGCTGGGCAGGAGGCAGAAGGTCGGCGACTCGGACATGGCGCCAATTTGGGGCCGCGCGGTGTGGAGCGCCAGCGCCAGGGCCCCTATAGAGAGCCGATGGTGCGCGGGTCCTTCCCGATTCTGTTCATCACCGCGACCCGGATAGGCGATGCGGTGCTCTCCTCCGGCCTCATCAAGCGGCTTTCGGACGAGATTCCCAACGCCCGCTTCACGGTCGTCGCCGGCCCCGCCGCGGCGCCGCTGTTCCGCGACATCCCCAACCTCGACGAACTGATCGTCTTCGCCAAGGCGCGAGACGGCAGCCACTGGTTCGACCTCTGGCGCAAGGTCCGCCGACGCAAATGGGGTCTGGTCGTGGACCTGCGCGGCTCGGCCATCTCCCGCTTCCTCAGCACGAAGCGCCGCGCCGTGCACCGCAAGGCCACAGGCGAGCCGGTGCACAAGGTGATCGAGGCCGCCCGCATCCTGCGGATCGAAGACGACCCGGCGCCGCCCTTCCTGTTCACCTCGCCCGACATCGAGGCCTACGCCGCCGACCTCACCGCCGGCAGGGGACCGATCCTGGCCCTGGCGCCGGCCGCCAACTGGGTGGGGAAGACCTGGCCGCTCGAACGGTTTTCCCGCGTCGCCATGCAGCTGCTCGGCCCGCACGGGGCGCTGCACGACGGGCGGCTGATGATCTTCGGCGGGCCCGACGACCAGAACCTCGGCCGCGACTTCAAGGACCTCCTGCCCCGCAACCGGTTCATCGACCTGGCCGGCAGGGTCGATCTGCTGACCGCCTACGCCTGCCTGAAGCGCGCGCGACTGTTCATCGGCAACGATTCCGGGACCATGCATCTGGCCGCCGCCGCCGGCGCGCCGACGCTCGGCCTGTTCGGCCCCTCGGACGAGCGTCGCTACGCGCCCTGGGGCGCCGTGACCCGGGTGGTCCGCGGCCCGCGCAGCTTCGAACAGATCCGCGCGGTTGACCCGGACTTCAGCCAGGCGCTCTGTCACATGATGGACCTGAAGGTCGAGACGGTCTCCAAGGCCGCGCGAGACCTGCTGGCCGCCACCGAACCCCAAACCGAGCCCGAGACCAATGCCTGAGACCTTCGACCTGATCGTGCGCGGCGGCGAGGTGGTGAACCACGCCGGGCGCGGCTTCGCCGACGTCGGGGTGCGCGGCGGCAAGATCGCCGCGGTGGGCGACCTCGCCCAGGCGTCGGCCGGCGAGGTGTTCGACGCCTCGGGCCTCACCGTCATGCCCGGCGTCATCGACACCCAGGTCCACTTCCGCGAGCCGGGGCTGGAGTGGAAGGAGGATCTCGAGAGCGGCAGCCGCGGCGCCGTCCTGGGCGGCGTCGTCGCCGTGTTCGAGATGCCGAACACCGAGCCCACCACCACCGATCCGGACGCGCTCGCCGACAAGTTGGAGCGGGCCCGCGACCGGATGCACTGCGACCACGCCTTCTACGTCGGCGGAACGCACGAGAACGCCGCCTTCCTCGGTGACCTGGAACGCCTGCCGGGCTGCTGCGGGATCAAGGTGTTCATGGGCGCCTCGACCGGCACCCTGCTGGTGCAGGATGACGAAGGCATCGAGCAGGTGCTGCGCCACATCAACCGGCGCGCGGCCTTCCACTCCGAGGACGAGTATCGCCTGGCCGACCGCCGGCCGCTCGCCCGCACCGGCGACTGGACCAGCCACCCTGAGGTGCGCGACGCCCAGTCGGCCATCCAGTCCACCGAGCGCCTGGTGCGCCTCGCCAAGGCGCTGGGCAAGCGCATCCACGTGTTGCACGTCACCACCGCCCAGGAGATCGAGTACCTGGCCGCGCACAAGGACGTGGCCAGCGTCGAGGTGACGCCGCAGCACCTGACCCTCACCGCGCCCGACGCCTATGAGCGGCTGAAGGCCTACGCCCAGATGAACCCGCCGATCCGCACGGCCGAGCACCGCGCCGGTCTGTGGGCCGGGATCGCCAACGGCGTCGCCGACGTGATCGGCTCCGACCACGCGCCGCACACCATCGAGGAGAAGTCGCGACCCTATCCGGCGTCTCCGTCCGGCATGCCCGGGGTGCAGACCCTGCTGCCGATCATGCTGACCCACGTCGCCGAAGGCCGGCTGTCGCTGGAGCGACTGGTGGACCTGACCAGCCACGGGGCGCATCGCATCTTCGGCATGGCCGACAAGGGCCGTCTGGCCGTCGGCTACGACGCCGACCTCACGGTCGTCGATCTCAATGCCCGCCGGACCATCACGCACGGCCAGATGGCCACCCGCTCGGGATGGACCCCCTTCGACGGCTTCGAGGCCAAGGGCTGGCCGATGGCCACCATCATCCGCGGCCGGGTGGTGATGCGCGATGACGAGATCGTCGCCCCGGGCCTGGGCCAGCCGGTCCGATTCCAGGAAACGCTCAACCGCTGATCCGGCCGGCTGGCACGCATAACGCCGGTGTGCAATCCTCCCGGGAGCTCCCGGGGGGGGGAACCGCCATGTCGACCGCTGAAACCGTCGCCGACGCCGGCGAGTCGCTGGTCCTGACCCAGCGCGCCGACCTGAAGAGCTTCCTGGGCCTCAGCCTGAAAAACGGGCTTCTCAACCTCGTCACCCTCACCCTCTACCGGTTCTGGGGTAAGACCGAGGTGCGGCGCCGGGTGTGGAGCACCACCTACCTGAACGACGAGCCGTTCGAATACACCGGCCGCGGGATCGAGTTGTTCCTCGGCTTCCTGATCGCCCTGATCGCGATCGCACTGCCGTTCCTGCTGATTGTCTTCGGCGCCCAGTTCCTCGGGCCAGGCCCGGCCGTGGCGATCCTGCTGCCGCTCTACGCCTTCCTGATCGTGCTTGTCGGCTTCGGCCGGTTCACCGCCTTCCGCTACCTGGCCAGCCGAACCTCCTGGCGGGGCGTGCGTTTCCTGTTGAGCGGCGAAGCCTGGAAGTACGCCGTCAAGTTCCTCGGCTATCTCCTGCTCAGCGGCCTGACCCTGGGCTGGTTCTGGCCGGCGGCGGAGCGCCGTCTTGCCGCCCCGTTATGGCACGGGTTGCGCTTCGGAGATCGGAGCTTCCGTTTTGATCTGGACGCGGCGCGACGCGAGACGATCTACGGCGCCTACGCCCTCGGGTGGATCGGCACGATCATCGCCTATCTCGTCATCCTGGGGATCCTCATGGCGAACTTTGCGGCCAAGGCTGTCATGGCCGACGGCGCGCCCATCGAGCCGACTCTGGCCGATGTGGCCATGATCTACGCCGCGACGGGCGCCTTCGCCTTGGCCTATGTCGTGGTATTCGCCCCGTATCATGCCGCGACGCTCCGATCGGTCACAGCCGGCATCAGCCTGGACGGCGCGCGCTTCCGCATGAAGGTGAAATGGACCGAGATGGCCCTGCTCTCCCTGGGGAACATCCTCCTGGTCACCCTCTCGCTGGGCTTTCTCATGCCCTTCGCCCAGGCGCGGGTCGCCAAGTTCCTGATCCAGCGGCTGCAAGCCGACGGCGAGGTCGCCTTCGCCACCATCCACCAGGCGGCGGATACCGGGCCTCGGACCGGCGAAGGTCTGGCGGACGCCTTCGACCTGTCTCCCATCTGAGCGTGGACGGCCGCTTCTACGACGGCCGAAGGCCGGTCCCGACGCCGGTGGAGATCCGCCTGGAGGGCGACCACCTGCTCGTCGCCGCGGACGATTGGGAAGCGCGCTGGCCCATCGCCGCCATCACGGTAGAGCCGGTCGGTGATCGCGTGCGCCTGACGCCCCGGCCGGGCGCGGCCGAACGGCTGGTGCTCGACGCCACCGTATGGCGGCGGCTGTCCCCGAGCGGCGCCCAGAGCGACCGGCGACGGCGGGCGAGGGAGCTGCAGCTGATCGCCGGGCTCGGCGCCGTGGCCGCAGCGGTCGGCCTGTTCGTCTTCGTCGGCCTGCCGGCCCTGTCCGGCCCGCTGGCGCGGCGCACCCCGCCGGAATTCGAACGGCGGATCGGCGCGAACTTCGAGTCTCAGGTCGCCATCGCCTTCCCGGCCTGCGACGGCGAGGCCGGACAGGCCGCCCTGCAGGCGCTCGGCCGCCGGCTGCAGGACGCCGACGGGCCGTTCGAGATCAGGGTGCGGGCGGTCCAGGCGCCGATGGTCAACGCCTTCGCCCTGCCCGGCGGCGGTGTGCTGGTGACCGGCGAACTGATCGACATGGCCAGCACACCCGACGAACTCTCCGCGGTGATCGCCCACGAGGTGGCGCATGTGCAGGCCCGCCACGTCATGCAGGCGGTCTGGCGCGCGCTGGGCGTCGGCCTCCTGCTCGACGCCGTGGTCGGGGGCGGGACCGGCGCGGGTCAGCAGGCGATGCTGCTTGCCGGCTCGATCACCGACCTGCGCTACAGTCGCACAGCCGAGGCCGAGGCCGACGCGCGGGGCCAGGAGTTGCTGGCCGACCGGGGGCTGTCCTCCGAAGGCATGGCTCCCTTCTTCGAACGTCTCGCCGCCAGGGGCGACGGCCAGGAGGCGGCGGCGGTCAAGGAGCTGCTCTCCGGCCACCCGGACACCCTGCGCCGCGCCGGCGTGAGCCGCGCCCGCGCCCAGCCGGGCGCGACGGCGTTCAACCCCGCGGAATGGACGGCGATCAAGGCCGTCTGCGCCGACACGCCCGATCGTCTGGAGCGGCTGAAGAAGCTGTTCTGATCCCCGCGCTTCCGCGTTAGCCTTCGCTCCGAGCGCCCGGCGCCGCTGAAAGCGGAAGAACAGGGCGCGCTTCAAAGAGGAAAGCCCGATGCGCCCACGCGCCGCCGCCGCCGCCATGTTCGCCGCCCTGCTGACGGCCTCGGCCGGCGCGGCCGTTCCGACCTCCGCCGCCGCCCAGGCAGCGCCCGTGGCCAGGATGACCGAGGCCCAGATCATCGCCGCCCTGCGCAGCCCGGAGAACAGCACCGGCAACGTCGCCGACGCCGTCGAGGCCGCCACCGGCGCCCGCGGCTGGATGTCCGCCGACATGAAACCGATCAGCGAGCGCAAGATCGTCGGCCGCGCCTGGACCGCCCTGCTGCGGCCGTCCCTGACCAACGACACGGCCGTCTATCCGAACCTGGCCATGCAGATCATCGACGAGGCGCCGGCCGGCGCGGTGCTGGTCTATGTGATGCAGGACGGGCTGCAGATCGCCGGTATGGGCAACCTGATGGCCACCGCCGCCCACGCCCAGGACATCGAGGCCACCGTAATCGACGGCGCGGTGCGCGACGTGCGGGAAATCCGCCAGATCGGCCACCAGGTGTTCGCGCGCCGGATCAGCCCGGCGACCTCCGTCGGTCGTATGGTCAGCGTCGCCAAGAACGTGCCGGTGATGTGCGCCGAGGTGATGGTCCGGCCCGGCGACTACATCGTCGGCGACACCGATGGCGTCGTGGTGGTGCCCGCCGAGGCCGCGGAGAAGGTCATCGCCCTCCTCAAGGAGTACGACGACAAGGAATCCAAGATGATCCCGATCATCAAGCGGGAGAAATCCATGCAGAAGGCGCTCGACATCTACGGGCGCTATTGATGGTGGAACGGTAGGGCATGACCCCGTGAGCCCCGGACCAGCCGCCGCCGCGCCGTTCCGGGACGCTCGCTATGCGCCTCGCCGGCTGGTGGTGGAGCGCCGCGCGGGCGGCGAGCTGGTGCTGGCCAACCCTGCGCCTTACGCGACCACCTTCCAGACCACCGCCGCCGCGCTCGACCGCTGGGCGGCCCACGCGCCCGAGCGTATCTGGCTGGCCGAGCGCTCCGGCGGTGGCTGGCGCACGGTCGGGTTCGGCGAGGCCCGGGCGCGGATCGAGGCGGTGGCCGGCGGCCTGCGCGAGTTGGGCGTCGTCGGCCCCCGCCCGCTGCTGATCCTGGCGCGCAACGGGATCGACCACGCCCTCGTCGCCTATGCCGCCATGAGCCAGGGCATGCCGGTCGCGCCGGTCTCCCCACAGTACGGCCTGGCGGGGGCGAACCCCGCGCGGCTGGATCACGCCGTCGCCCTGCTGGATCCGGCGGCGGTCTATACCGAGGACGCGTCGCTGTTCGCCCCGGCCCTGGTCGCCGAGGGTGTCACCAGCCTGCCGGTCATCGCCGGCCGTAGCCCGCGCCCCGGCGACGTCCCGCTTGAACGGTTGATGCGGGCGGGGCCGGTGCGGGCCACCGCCCGTCCCGAAGACCACGCCAAATATCTGCTGACCTCCGGCTCCACCGGCCGACCGAAGGCGGTGATCTGCACTCATCGCAACATCGCCCTCAACAGCGCCCAGATCGACGCCTGTTTCGACGATCCCGACCCGCCGGTGATGGTCAACGCCGCGCCCTGGAGCCACAGCCTGGGCGCCAACTCCATCCTGCATATGTCGCTGCATCGCGGCGGCGCGCTCTACATCGACGCCGGCCAGCCGACGGCCGGCGGCTTCGGCGAGACGGTGCGCAACCTGCGGGAGATCGCCACCAGCTATCACAACATGGTCCCCGCCGGCTGGATGCTGCTGGCCGACGAACTGGAGAAGGACGACGTCCTGGCGCGGCGGTTCTTCGAGCGGGTGCGGGTGATGCAATACGGCGGCTCGGCCCTGGGCCAGGCGATCGCCGACCGCATCCAGGCCGTCGCGATCCGCACCGTCGGCGAGCGGATCAGCTTCGCCAGCGGCTATGGCGCCACCGAGACGGGCCCAACCGCCTGCAACGTCCACTGGACCAACGACCGGATGGGCCTGATCGGCCTGCCCGTCCCCGGGACCTCGGTGCGTCTCGTCCCCCAGGCCGGCAAGCTCGACTTCCGGGTTAAGGGGCCGCAGGTGACGCCGGGCTACCTGGGCGCCGACGCCCCGTTCGACGACGAGGGGTTCTATGTGCTGGGCGACGCGGCCCGCCTCCTCTATCCCGGCGATCCCGAGCAGGGCCTGGTCTTCGACGGCCGCCTGTCGGAGAACTTCAAACTGGCCAGCGGAACCTTCGTCGGGGTCGGTGACCTGCGGGTCCGCGCGGTGTCCGCCATGGGCGGCGCCGTCACCGACGCGGTCGTCTGCGGCGAAGGGCGGGCGGCCGTCGGCCTGCTGCTCTACCCCAATCCGGCCCTGCCACGCGCCGCAGACGACCGCGTCGGTGACGGCGCCGCCCATGGCGGACACCGCGCGGACCCGCAGGTCACCGACCCCGACGAAGGTTCCGCTGGCC
>JAEYTM010000011.1 GCA_023434015.1 Pseudomonadota bacterium
GGCGGCCAGGTCGACATCACCAACGGCAAGTTCGTCTTCCAGTGCACCGAGGCCTATCTGATCGAGGACGGCCGGATCACCACGCCGGTGAAGGGCGCCACCCTGATCGGCGACGGCCCGTCGGCGCTCACCCGGGTGACCATGATCGGCAACGACTTCGGCTTCGATCCGGGCATCGGCGTCTGCGGCAAGGCCGGCCAGAGCGTGCCGGTCGGCGTCGGCCAGCCGTCGATGAAGCTCACCGGCCTGACCGTTGGCGGCACCAGCCTCTAGCGATTTGCTCACGGAGTGAGAGGCGCGCGACCGCGATCTCGGCGAATTTATCGCGTCTTACGGCCAATTAACTAGCTTGGCCTGAGTGCCGCGGGTTTCCTGCCCGGCAGGAGATCCGCGTTAGATGATTCCGTTCGCCACCCTCGTCCAGGCCGCCGCGGCCGCCTCGCCCGAAGCCGCCGCAGCGCCGGCACAGGGCGTGATCGCCTATCCGCCTTCTTTCTTCGCAGCTTCGAACCCGGCCAACGCCTTCGAGATGATCGAGCGTGTGCCGGGCTTCAGCTTCGACGGTGGCGACAACGTGCGCGGTTTCGAGGGCGCAGCCGGCAATGTGCTGATCGACGGCCAGCGTCCGTCGTCCAAGAGCGACGGGCTTGCGGACATTCTCCGGCGCCTGCCCGTCGCCCAGATCGAGCGCATCGAGCTGATCCGCGGCGGCGCGCCGGGGATCGACATGCAAGGCAAGACGGTGCTGCTCAACGTCGTCCGCAATAGCCGGGGCGGGCGGCAGGCGACGGTCCTGCTTTCGAACAATCACATCTACGACGGGCGAGACAGGCCGCAGCTTGCCATCGAAGGCTCCGGCGCCGGCGCCGGCGGCCGATCGTGGGAGCTGAGCGCACGCGCCGGCCGCGGCGTAGACGACGGGGCGGGTGAAGGTCCCCGCGTCCGGCTGGACCGTTTCGGCGCGCCGCTCATCAACTCGTTCGTGGACTCCCAGGGCGGCGACAGCTTCGCCAACGCGGCAGGCTCCTATGAGACCCCGGCGGCCGGGGGCAGCCTGCGGCTGAACGGACGGCTGGCCTGGAAACGCTACCGCTACAGCGAGATCAACGAGATCTCCTTCCCCAGCCGCTTCGACGAGCGGAACGCCTTCACCGACAAGGAGGTCGAAGGGGAACTCGGCGTGCGCTACACCCGCGACCTCGGCGCGCGGACCTCTCTGGAACTGGTCGGCCTCCACCAGGCGGAGGCGGACGACTTCGCCGAGACCTTCGTCGGGCCGGGCGTCTCCCACCTCTTCGAACAGTCCACCGAGAACGGCGAATCCATCGCCCGGTCGGTGCTGAAGTTCCGCCAGAGCGACCGCATGTCCTGGGAGGCCGGCGCGGAAACCGCCTTCAACTGGCTGGAAGGCGAGTCCGCCTATCAGGAGAACGGCGTGGCGGTGGACCTGCCGGCCGCCCACGTCCGCGCCGAGGAGCTGCGCGGCGAGGTGTTCGGCAAGGCGGTCTGGAGCCCCACCCCCCAGTGGACCCTGGAGGGAGGCCTGCGTCAGGAAGCCTCGGCCATTTCCTCGAACGCCGACGCCGCGTCCCTGGAGAAGACGCTCTACTTCACCAAGCCCCGGCTGGCGGCGACCTGGGCGCCCAGCGAGCGGATGCAGGTGCGCCTGCGGTTCGAACGCGAGGTGGGCCAGCTCAACTTCAACGATTTCGTGGCCTCGTCCTCGCTCAACGAAGGCCAGGTGCGAACCGGCAACCCGGACCTGGAGCCCGAACAGGCCTGGGTCAGCGAACTCGCCCTCGAGCGACGGTTCTGGGAATCGGGCGCGGTGGTGCTGACCTACCTCCATTATGCCGTCTCCGACGCCATCGACCGCGCGCCGATCGTCACCCCCGGCGGCGTGGTGTTCGACGCGCCGGCCAACATCGGCGACGGGACCAAGGACGAGATCGAGCTGTCGCTCACCCTGCCTCTGGACCGGCTGGGCCTGAAGGGCGGCCAGCTGCGCGGCGACCGGCACTGGCACATGTCGGAGGTGACTGACCCGACCACCGGCGAAGGCCGCGAGATTTCCGGCATGCGGCCGCATACCTGGAACGCCCATTTCACCCACGACCTGCCGCAATGGCGCAGCACCTGGGGGGTCTCCGCGCACGGCGGCTGGCGCGAGAACCGCTACCGGTTCAACGAGCTGCATACCCGCAAGCTGAAGACCTTCGTCGTGGCCTTCGCCGAGTGGAAGCCGCAGGCCGACCTGTCGCTGAGGATGGAGGTGTCCAACGTCACCGCGCGCGGCCTGCGCAACACCCGCACCCGCTACGAGGGCCTGCGCGGCTCCAGCCCGATGGCATATGTCGACGACCGCGACATCCAGTTCGGCCGCATGTTCTTCGTCCGCGTCCGCAAGACCTTCGGCGGCTAGGCCGGAAGGCGATCAGCCGCCGCTCTTCCCCTGCGAAACGGGGGAGGTGGCGCGAAGAGCCGGAGGGGGCGTCAGAGCGCCCACCGCCCCCCGCGCCATGACGGTCAGCCCTCCCGGTCGCGCCGGATCGCCGCCGGGCTCACCGCCTGCCGCTCGCCGTCCAGGGTCGGGGCGATCGGTTCCGGCTGGGCGTGGCCCGACGGATCGTTGGCCCCGTGCGACCAGTGCTTGATGAAGAAGCTCAGCGCCACGAAGCCGACGCCGATGCCCATGCCCCAAAGGCCGAGCATGTTGAACACCTTCAGCGAGGCGGCGAGGGAGGCGGCCGGATCGGTCACCTGGCCGCCGACCGTGTGCGTTCCCGCCAGGCCCGCGATCCAGCCGCCGACGTACTGGGCGACCGAGGAGGACAGGAACCACACCGCCATCATGAACGAGACCACCTTGGCGATGGACAGCTTGGTGATCTCCGACAGGCCCACCGGCGACAGGAACAGCTCGCCGGTCGTATGGAACAGGTAGAGCAGCGCCAGGAAGATCATCGGCAGCCGGTACTGCTCGTCCGCGAAGCCCGCGCCCCAGACCACCACCATGAAGCCCAGACCGACCTGGAACAGGCCGAGGCCGAACTTCAGCGTCGGATTGGGGTCGAGCCGGCGGCTGGCGAGCCAGGCCCACATGGCCGCGAAGATCGGCGCGAAGATCAGAATGTAGCCGGCGTTGAACGACTGCGTCTGCGCGGCGCTGACGCCGACCAGGTTGACGTTCCGCGCGGCGAACAGGTTCAGCGAGGTGCCGGCCTGTTCGAACAGGGTGAAGAACACCACCGCGCCGAGGATCAGGACGGTGGCCAGCATCATCCGCTGCCGCTCGACCCAGGTCTTGGCCATGAAGGCGATGATCAGGCCGATCCCGATAAACGAGGCCACGGTCGAGATGCCGAGCGCGACGCCGACGATGGCGTTGCGCTGCACCAGCCACCACACCGGCAGGACGCCGAGCACAGCCGCGGCGTAGATCAGCCACTCGCGGTTCACGGGGCCGACCACCGGCTTCTTCAGCAGTTCCGGGTTCGGCGGTTCGCCGTTGCCCAGCAGGTGTCGCTTGCCGAGGACGAAGACCACGAAGCCGGCCAGCATGCCGACGCCGGCCAGGCCGAAGCCGGCCCACCAGCCGAACTTGACCCCCAGCAGGCCGCACAGCACCGAGGCCCAGAACGCCCCCAGGTTGATGCCGTAGTAATAGAGCGTGAAGCCGGAATCCCGGCGTGGGTCGCCCTGTGGGTAGAGCTGCCCCACCAGGGTGGAGATGTTCGGCTTCAGGAAGCCCACGCCCATGATGATCAGGGCCACGGCCAGGTAGAAGGCGTTCCTGCCGAACGGATCGACCTGGCTGGTCAGCTGATAGGTCCCGTCGTCCAGAACCGCCGGCAGCGGAGAGTCGGCCGGCAGGCCCTTGATTTCCAGGCCGCCGCCCGCCGCGGGCGTGAACTCGTGCGGCCGGCCATCGACGATCAGGCGCACCTGGCGCTCTTCCATCAGCCCCTCGGCGACCACCTCGTAGCTCTGGCCTGCGTAGCTCAGGGTCTGGGTCGCGGGCTTGCCTTCGACGGCCATGGTCAGGTGGCCGGCGACCAGCAACAGGGCCCCGAACGCCACCGCCTTTCGCGTGCCGATGTAACGGTCGGCCAGCAGGCCGCCGATCAGCGGCAGCAGATAGACGAGGGAGGTGTAGGAGCCGTACTGGGCGTTGGCGGTCGCGTCGTCGAACAGCAGGTGCTGGGTCAGGTAGAAGATCAGGATCGACCGCATGCCGTAGTAGGAGAACCGCTCCCACATCTCGGCGAAGAACAGGATCATCAGGCCGCGCGGGTGGTTGCGCAGCATCTGTATGAGCACCGGGATCCCCGTCGCGAGGGTGATCAGGATGCCGATCATAACGAGCAGGTTCATGCGGGGCGGTTCCGATTGCCGTAGGCGGCCCGCGAACCATGGGACGGTTTCGCCTGACCGGGGCCGATTTCGGGGGAGAAAATCACGCAGGGCCGGCAAGCACAAGCAACGGGGCGCCTCTTCGTCGTCGGGACGCACGATCCGGGAGCCTCGGCCGCTCCTGGAGCGTTCCCCCGCTCGAGGAGGACCAACCATGATGATTCCCGGACCCGACCATCCGATCACCACCGAGCGGGCGAACGGCCGGTGGCGGGCGTTCTTCGCCGGCCATGTGATCGCCGACACCGACGACGCCTTGATCCTGCACGAGGCCAGCCTGGCGCCCGTGGTCTATTTCCCGCGCGAGGACGTCTCCATGGAGTACATGGCGCGCACCGACCGCTCGACCCATTGCCCCTACAAGGGGGACGCCGGCTACTACACCCTCCTGATGGACGGGGAGTTCGCCGAGAACGCTGTCTGGACCTATGACGAGCCGTTCCCCGCCATGTCGGCCATCGCCGGCCGCCTCGCCTTCTACACCGACAAGGTCGAGGTCTATCCGGTCGATGACGCGGTGGTGAACCCCGGCCGCCGGGAAGCCGAAGCCGCCGACGTCAATGAAGTCGTCCAGCACACCGACTCCGGCACCGGCCTCAGCCAGCGCGAGCCCTGGCGTCCCACGGTCGAGACCCCGGCCAACGAGGAGGGCGGCCTGCGCTGACGCCCGCGCGGCTCCCCTGTCGTCCAGACGACGGGGAGCGGCCGGCCCTCAATAGGCGAAGCTGTCGAACACCTTGCCGGCGTCGCCGGCCCAGGGGCCGTTGTAGAGGTCCAGCAGACGCTCGGCCGGGGTGATCCCGCTGGTCGCGATCTCCTCCAGTTCGGCCAGGTAGCCGGTTTCGTCGACCAGCCCGCCGGAGAGGCGGTTGCGGCGCTTCAGCCCCTCGCGGGCGATGGCCAGCATGTCCTGGGCGAGGTCCTGCACGGTGCGGCCGGCGATCTGCGCCTTCAGCCCCAGGCGGGCGACGTCGGCGCGCAGGCGCTCGTGGTCCTCGATCTTCCAGTCCTTACAGAGGTCCCAGGCGGCGGCCAGGGCGGCGGAATCGTAGAAGATCCCCATCCACAGCGCCGGCAGGGCGCAAAGCCGGCTCCACGGCCCGGAGTCCGCGCCGCGCATCTCCAGGTACTGCTTCAGCCGCACCTCGGGGAAGATGGTGGTGGTGTGGTCGGCCCAGTCCTTGAGCGTCGGGCGCTGGCCCGGCAGGTCGGCCAGCCGGCCGTCCATGAACTCGCGGAACGAGCGGCCGGCGAGGTCGATGTAGCGGCCCTCGCGCTTGACGAAATACATCGGCACGTCGAGCGCATAGTTGGCGTAGGCCTCGAAGCCGAAGCCGTCGCGGAACACGAAGTCCAGCATGCCCGTGCGGTCGGGGTCGGTGTCGGTCCAGACGTTGGCGCGGGCCGAGAGGAAGCCCGACGGCCGCCCCTCCACGAAGGGCGAGTTGGCGAACAGGGCGGTGGCGATCGGCTGCAGCGCCAGGCTGGTGCGGAACTTCGCCACCATGTCAGCCTCGGACCCGAAGTCGAGGTTGGCCTGCACGGTGCAGGTGCGGAACATCATGTCGAGACCGAGCCCGCCGACCTTGGGCATGTACTCGCGCATGATCTTGTAGCGGCCCTTGGGCATCACCGGGATCTGGTCCCGTCGCCAGACCGGCGTGAAGCCGAGGCCGAGGAATCCCAGGCCCAGTTCGTCGGCGACCGTCTTCACCTCCTGCAGGTGCATCCCGGTCTCCTCGCAGATGTCGTGGATGGTCTCCAGCGGCGCGCCGGACAGTTCGAACTGGCCGCCGGGTTCCAGGCTGACATTGGCCTTGCCGCGCTCCAGGGCGATGACGTTCTCGCCCTCGTTCACCGGCCGCCAGCCGAAGCGGGTCAGGCCGTCCAGCAGCGCCTTGATGCCGCCGGGCGCGTAGGGAACCGGCTCATGGGTGTCCAACCGGAAGACGAACTTCTCGTGCTCCGCCCCGACGCGCCATTCGCTCGCCGGCTTCGACCCCGCGTCGAACCAGCGGACCAGGTCCTCGAACGTCAGGGGGCGGTCGTCGCACGCGACTTCGGCCATCCGGTTTCTCTCCCTAACCCGTCCAGCGACACACACACATACGGCGGACGAGGTCCCGCACGGCGGCGATCTTTACGCCGTCACACGAGATGGGTGCAAATGCTGAGCGCTCAAGAGCGCCAGTCGCCGAGCTGCGCCTGCCACAGGGTCAGGGCGCTGATCGCCGCGGTGTCGGCCCGCAGGATCCGCGGCCCCAGCGTGGCGGGAACGGCGTAGTCGAGCCCCCGCAGCCGTTCGCGCTCCGTCGGCGAGAAACCGCCCTCCGGCCCGATCAGCACCGCCCACGGCCCGGCCGGGCGCCCGTTCAGAGCCTCCAGCGCCGGCCTGGCGTCGCCGGCCTCGTCGCAGAACAGCAGCGCCCGGCCCGCCTCCCAGCCGGCGACCAGCGCCTCCAGCTTCACCGGCGCCACGATCTGCGGCACGTCCAGCCGGCCGGTCTGTTCGGCGGCCTCCGTGGCGATGGCCTGCAGCCGGTCGACCCGGGTGTGGTCGGCGTTGGTCCGCTCGGTGGTCACCAGCCGCACCCGCCGCGCGCCCAGCTCGGCGGCCTTCTCGACGATGGTCTCCAGCCGCGCGCGCTTCACCAGGGCGATGACCAGGTCGAGGTCCGGCCCGCTCGCCTGGGCGCGCAGCGACGCCTCCACCGCCAGCCGCACCGCCCGCTTGCCGACCTCGGCGACCACCGCCCGCCACTCGCCGTCGCGGCCGTTGAACAGCGCCACCGCGTCGCCGACCCCCTGGCGCATCACCGAGGCGAGATAGCGGCTCTGCCCCTCGTCCAGGGTCAGGGCGGCGCCGGCGGCCAGGTCGTCGGGAATGAACAGGCGGATCATCCCGACCGTTCTAGCCTCGACGCGAGGTTCGGGAATAGGCTCCGGCATGGACAACGACGATTACCGCCGAGAACTCGAGCGCCGCCAGCTCGCCCTGGTCCGCTGGCAGCAGCACGCCATGGCCACCGACGAGAAGGTGCTGGTGATCTTCGAGGGCCGCGACGCCGCCGGCAAGGACGGCTCGATCCGGGCGCTGAGCGAGCACATGTCGGTGCGCAACACCCGCATCGTCGCCCTGCCCAAACCCTCCGACCGCGAGAAGAGCCAGTGGTTCTTCCAGCGCTACGTCGCCCACCTGCCCTCCTGCGGCGAGACGGTGATCTTCAACCGCTCCTGGTACAACCGCGCCGGGGTCGAACGGGTGATGGGCTTCTCCACGCCGCAGGAGCAGGAAGTGTTCCTGCGCGAGGTTCCGGTGTTCGAGGCCATGCTGCTGGAAAGCGGCCTGAAGCTGGTCAAGCTCTGGCTCGACGTCTCCAGGCCCGAACAGGCGGCGCGGCTCGAGGAGCGCCGCACCGATCCGCTGAAGGTGCTCAAGACCTCGCCCCTCGACGCCGCCGCCCAGGAGCGCTGGGAGGCCTATTCCGAGGCCCGCGACGAGATGCTGCGCCGCACCTCCACCCCCGCCGCCCCGTGGATCTGCGTCCGCGCCGACCGCAAGAAGCCGGCTCGCCTGGCCATCATCAGCCACCTGGTCCACGCCCTGGCCCCGCCCGACATCGCCGCCGAGGTTGATCCCCCCGACCCGAAGGTGCTCTTCCCGTTCGAGATCGCCGCCCTCACCGACGGGCGGCTGGAGGCCTGAGGGAGCGCGCCATGGAATACGTCCGCCTGGGAAACACCGGCCTGAAGGTCTCGCGCCTGTGCCTGGGCTGCATGACCTACGGAACGCCCGACTGGCGACCCTGGGTGCTGGACGAGGAGCAGTCGAAGCCCTTCTTCCGCCGCGCCATTGAGCAGGGGATCACCTTCTTCGACACCGCCAACATGTACTCCCTGGGCCGCAGCGAGGAGGTCACCGGCCGCTGGCTGAAGGAGTTCGCCCGGCGCGAGGAGGTGGTCATCGCCACCAAGGTCAACTTCCCCATGGGCCCGGGCCCGAACGACCGCGGGCTCAGCCGCCGGCACATCCTCGACCAGGTCGACGCCAGCCTGCGCCGCCTCGGCGTCGATCACATCGACCTCTACCAGATCCACCGCTTCGACTACGACACGCCCATCGAGGAGACGCTGGAGGCGCTGAACGACGTCGTCCGCGCCGGCAAGGTCCGCTACATCGGCGCCTCGTCGATGTACGCTTGGCAGTTCGCCCGCATGCTCGCCGCCAGCGAGAAGCACGGCTGGGCCCGCTTCGTCTCGATGCAGCCGCAGTACAACCTCGTCTACCGCGAGGAGGAGCGCGAGATGCTGCCGCTCTGCCGGGCGGAGGGGATTGGCGTCATTCCCTGGTCGCCCCTGGCCCGCGGCTTCCTGGCCGGCGGCCGCGCCGCCCCCAAGTCGGGTGAGACCGCCCGGGCGAAGTCCGACGAACTGGCCCCCAAGCTCTATTTTCGCGACGCCGACCACGCGGTGGTCGAGGCGCTGGGCGCCATCGCCGCCGAGCGCGGCCTGTCCAACACCCAGGTCGCCCTGGCCTGGGTGCTGCGCGATCCGGCGATCACCGCCCCGATCATCGGCGCCTCCAAGCTGCACCACCTCGACGAGGCGGTCTCGGCCCTCGACGTCGCGCTCAGCGACGAGGAGGCCGCCCGGCTGGAGGCGCCCTACCTGCCGAAGCCGGTCCTGGACCACGGGTGAGCGGCGAGACGCTCACCGCCGCGGCCGCCCGCCGCATCGCCCTCGCCGCCCAGGGCCTCGGCGCCCGCCCCCATGCCGAGGCGGAAGGCCAGGCCGGACGCCGCCAGCTCCTGCGGACCATCGAGCGGCTCGGCGTCGTCCAGATCGACTCGGTCAGCGTCGTCTCCCGCCCCCACTACCTGCCGGCCTTCTCCCGCTTCGGCGCCTATCCCCGCGCCCTGCTGGAGGAGGTCGCCTGGGGCAGGAAGCCCGCCCTGTTCGAATACTGGGCGCACGAGGCGAGTTTGCTGCCCCTCGCCTCACAGCCGCTGCTGCGCTGGCGGATGCAGGACGCCCATGACGGCGTCGGCATATGGAAGGGGATCGCCCGCTTCCTGCGCGAGCGCCGCGCCTTCGTCGACCAGGTGAAGGCCGAGGTCGCCGCCCGCGGCCCGCTCGCCGCCTCCGACCTCGACCTCGGCCACCGCGGCGAGGGCGGCTGGTGGGGCTGGAGCGAGGCCAAGCGCGCCCTGGAGGGCCTGTTCTGGACCGGCGAGCTGACCGCCGCCACCCGCCGCAGCACCTTCGAGCGGGTCTACGGCCTGCCGGAGAAGGTCCTGCCCGCCGCCATCCTCGCCACCCCCACCCCGCCGCGCGACGAGGCCCAGCGGGATCTGCTCCGCATCGCCGCCCGGGCGCTGGGTGTCGCCACCGAGCGCGACCTGCGTGACTACTTCCGCATGGGGGTCGCCGAGACCCGCGCCCGCCTCGCCGAACTGGTCGAGGCCGGTGATCTCCTCCCCGTCGCCGTCCGGGGCTGGCGCGAGCCGGCCTACCTCGAGCCCGCCGCCCGCCGGCCGCGCCGCATCCAGGCCGCCGCCCTGCTCTCGCCCTTCGACAACGCCATCTGGTTCCGCGAGCGCACCGAGCGGATGTTCGGCGTCCGCGTGCGGCTGGAGATCTACACCCCGGCCCACAAGCGCACCCACGGCTACTACGTCCTGCCCTTCCTGGAGGACGAGGCCCTCACCGCCCGCGTCGACCTCAAGGCCGACCGCAAGGCCTGCGCCCTCCTCGTCCAGTCCGCCCACGCTGAACCCTGGTCCACCCCCGACACCCCCGCCCGCCTCGCCGCCGAACTGCGCCTGATGGCCGCCTGGCTCGGCCTGGAGC
>JAEYTM010000026.1 GCA_023434015.1 Pseudomonadota bacterium
CGACAGCAGCGCGACCGGGGCGCCGATCAGCTCCTCGATCCGCCGCACATATTTCACCGCCGCGCCGGGCAGCTCCTTCCAGGAGCGGGCGCCCTGGGTGGTCTGGCTCCAGCCTTCCAGCTCCTCATAGACCGGGACCAGGCCCGCCTGGGCCTTCAGGCCCGACGGCAGGTAGCTGAATTCCTCGTCGCCGAGCCGGTAGCCGGTGCAGATCTTCAGGCTCGGCAGGCCGTCCAGAACGTCGAGCTTGGTCAGGGCGATGCCGCTGATGCCGTTCAGCGCCACCGACTGGCGCACCAGGGCGGCGTCGAACCAGCCGCAGCGCCGCGAACGGCCGGTCACCGTGCCGAACTCCCGCCCGACGGTGCCGAGGTGCTGCCCGACCTCGTCGTTCAGTTCGGTCGGGAACGGGCCGCCGCCGACGCGGGTGGTGTAGGCCTTGACGATGCCCAGCACATAACCCGCGCCCTTCGGCCCCAGGCCCGAGCCGGCGGCCGCCTGGCCGGCGACCGTGTTCGACGAGGTGACATAGGGATAGGTGCCGTGGTCGACGTCCAGCAGGGCGCCCTGGGCGCCCTCGAACAGCACCCGCTTGCCCGACTTCACCACCCCGTCGAGCATCAGCCAGGCGGGTTTGGCGAACGGCAGGATCTTCGGGGCCATGGCCTCCAGCTCGGCCAGCAGCGCCCGGCCGTCGGCTTCCGGCAGCCCGAGGCCACGGCGCAGCGGCGCATGGTGGGCCAGCAGGCGGTCGATCTTGGCTTCCAGCGCTTCGCGGTCGGCCAGGTCGGCGACGCGGATCGCGCGGCGCCCGACCTTGTCCTCATAGGCCGGGCCGATGCCGCGGCCGGTGGTGCCGATCTTGTTGGTCGCCGCGGCTTCCCGCGCCTGGTCGAGGTCGCGATGCAGCGGCAGGATCAGGCAGGCGTTGTCGGCCAGCACCAGCAGGTCAGGGGTGATCGCCACGCCCTGGCCGGCCAGCTTGGCCATCTCCTCGATCAGGTGCCAGGGATCGACCACCACGCCGTTGCCGATGACCGACAGCTTGCCCTGCACCACGCCCGAGGGCAGCAGGCTCAGCTTGTAGACCTTGTCGCCGACGACCAGGGTGTGACCCGCGTTGTGGCCGCCCTGGAAGCGGACGACCACATCCGCCCGGTTGGACAGCCAGTCCACCAGCTTGCCCTTGCCTTCGTCGCCCCACTGGGCGCCGATAACCGTCACGTTTGCCATGGGTACGATCTCCCGACCCGCCGGTTGGACTCCAACACGCCCTTCGACAGGTGCTCGGCGCGTGGAGATGGGGATCGATGTGGCGCTGGGGCGGGCCCCGGCGCGGGCGGGGTGTAGACCAGCCGGCGTCGCGTCTCAAGCCCCTCGCGCCGGCGCCGGCGTCGCGCTATCAGGGCGACCATGGATATCCCGCGTTTCCACCTCGCCTTTCCGGTCCGCGATATCGAAGAGGCCCGCGCCTTCTACGGCGGCCTGCTGGGCTGTCCCGAGGGCCGCTCCGCCGAGGACTGGGTCGATTTCGACTTCTACGGCCATCAGGTCGTGGCCCACCTGGCGCCCGACGAATGCGGCCACCGCTCCACCAATCCCGTCGACGGCGAGGACGTGCCGGTCCGCCACTTCGGCGCCCTGCTGACCCTGCCGCAGTGGGAGGCCCTGGCCGAGCGCCTGCGCGCCGCCGGGACGCGGTTCATCATCGAACCGCAGATCCGCTTCAAGGGCTTGCCGGGCGAGCAGGCGACGATGTTCTTCCTCGACCCCTCGGGCAACGCCCTGGAGTTCAAGGCCTTCGCCGACGACGCCATGGTCTTCGCCAAATGACGGTGAAGCTGGCCGATATCGAGGCCGCCGCCGGCCGCCTCGCCGGTCAGGCTGTCGAAACCCCGCTGATCGAGAGCCCGGCGCTGAACGAACGCCTCGGCGCCCGGGTGCTCATCAAGCCCGAGACCCTGCAGCGGGTCGGCGCCTTCAAGTTCCGCGGGGCCTTCAACCGCCTGGTCCAGCTCTCGCCGGAGGCGCGCCAGCGCGGCGTGGTCGCCTTCTCCTCCGGCAACCACGCGCAAGGGGTGGCGCTCGCCGCCAGGCTGCTGGGCATGCCGGCCCTGATCGTCATGCCGTCCGACGCCCCGCAGGTGAAGGTCGAGGCGACCCGCGGCTATGGGGCCGAGGTCCGCACCTACGACCGCCTGACCGAGAGCCGCGAGGCCATCGCCGCCGGCATCGCCGCCGAACGCGGCGCGACCGTCGTCCCGGCCTTCGACGACCCGCACGTCATCGCCGGCCAGGGCACGGTGGGCCTGGAACTGGTCCGCCAGGCGCGCGCCCTTGGCGCCGAGCTCGACCTCGCCCTGGCGCCGATCAGCGGCGGCGGCCTGATCGGCGGCCTCTCCGTCGCCCTCAAGGCGCTGTCGCCGGTCACCGACGTCTGGGGCGTCGAGCCGGCCCTGTTCGACGACGTCGCCCGGTCGCTGGCGGCTGGCGAGCGGGTCACCCTCAAGCCCACCGGCCGTTCGCTCTGCGACGCCCTGGAATCGCCCTTCCCCGGCGAACTCACCTTCCCGCTGATGCAGCGGAACCTCGCCGGCGCCGTCGGCGTCACCGACCCGGAGGTGACCGAGGCCATGCGCTACGCCTTCTCCACCCTGAAGCTGGTGGTCGAGCCGGGCGGCGCGGTCGGCCTCGCGGCCCTGCTCACCGGCAAGGTCGCCTGCGCCGGCAAGACCGTCGGCCTCGTCCTCTCGGGCGGCAACGTCGACCCGGAGCTGTTCGCGCGCGTCCTGCGCGGCGAGGTCTGAGCGTCGCGGGACGCCGCCGGCCCTAGAGCCTGTCCTCCGGCACGGCCGCGCCGGGCGCGTGCGGCGGCGTGATCAGCTTCGCGAGCCTCGG
Organism: Pseudomonadota bacterium; assembly: GCA_023434015.1. Classification (GTDB taxonomy): domain Bacteria; phylum Pseudomonadota; class Alphaproteobacteria; order Caulobacterales; family Caulobacteraceae; genus Phenylobacterium. The sequence continues at coordinate 2,899 of JAEYTM010000026.1, forward strand.
CTTCAGCCAGTTCTCGAAGTCGTCGACGAAGCGGTAGACCACCGGCACCAGCACCAGCGACAGGATGGTCGAGGTGATCAGGCCGCCGATCACCGCCACCGCCATCGGCTGGCGGAACTCCGCGCCCTTCTCCAGCGCCATCGCCGTCGGCAGCATGCCGGCCGCCATCGCCAGGGTGGTCATGACGATGGGACGGGCCCGCTCGCGGCAGGCGTCGATCAGGGCGTCGTGCTGGGTCATGCCCTCGCGCTCGCGCTCGATGGCGTACTCGACCAGCAGGATCGAGTTCTTGGCCGCCAGGCCCATCAGCATCAGGAAGCCGATCAGCGAGGGGATCGACAGCGACAGGTTGAGCGCCAGCAGGCCGATGAACGCCCCGCCCACCGCCAGCGGCAGCGCCGCCAGGATGACGATCGGCTTGAAGAAGCTGCGGAACAGCAGCACCAGCACGGCGTACATCAGGAACACCGCGGTGGCGAAGGCGACCACGAAGCCGCCGAACATCTCGGCCATGGCCTCGCTGTCGCCCACCGCGCCCGGCCGCACGCCGTCGGGCAGGTTCTTCATGATCGGCAGGGCGTTGACCGCCTTGGTGGCCTCGCCCAGCTCGACCCCGTCGCCCAGCTCGGCCTGGATGGTGATCTGCCGCTCGCGGTTCAGCCGGTCGATCCGCGCCGGGCCGGCCTGAAACTCCACATCGGCCACGGCGCCCAGGGTGGTCGTCCCGCCGGTGGCCGTCGGCAGCCGCAGCTGGCGGATCTGCTCGATGTCGGCCCGCGCCGATTCCGGCAGCCGGATGCGGATCGGGATCCGCCGCTCACCCTCGTTGAGCTTGGGCACATTGGCGTCGATGTCGCCGACCGTCGCCACCCGGGCCGCCTGGGCGATGGTCGCCACCGAGACGCCCAGGCGGGCGGCCTCGTCGGCCTTGGGCCGGATCACCACCTCGGGGCCGACCGGAGGGTTGGCCGGGCGGGGGTCGGCGATCACGTCGAGCGTGCGCATCTGCCGCTCCAGCTCCAGGGCCGCGAGTTCCAGCGCCTTCGGATCGTCGCCGGTCAGCACCTGCTGGAAGCCGGCCGCGCCCTGGGGATCGAGGAAGTTGAGCCGGGCGTCCGGGATGGCGGCGATCTCGGCCCGCACCCGGTCCTTCAGTTGGTTGCCGGTGACCTTGCGGTCGGGCCGCATCAGCACGGTCAGGGTCCCGCCCCGCAGGTCGCTGCCGCCCGGACCGCCGCCGGGGCCGAAGTTGGCCACCGTCGAGCCGACCTGGGTGAAGACGTCGGTGACCTCCGGCTGGGCCTGCATCACCCGCGTCACCGCCAGGACCGTCTCCTCCATGTCCTGCAAGGTCGCGCCCGGCGGCCCCTGGACGTTGATGTAGACGTAGTCGGGGTCCCCCGGCGGCTGGAAGCCCTGCGGCAGCTGGGCGGCCAGGGACACCGAGCCGAAGAACAGCAGCACGCCGATGATCGCCGAGATGATCCGGTGCGCCAGGGCCCATTCGAGCACGTTGCGGTAAAAGCCTTCGAACGGCTTGCGCGGGTGCGGCTTGGTCGAGGGCTTCAGGAAATAGGCCGCCATCAGCGGCGTCACCAGCCGCGCCACCAGCAGCGAGAACAGCACCGCCACGCTGACGGTCAGACCGAACTCCTTGAAGAACTGGCCGGCGATGCCGGGCATGAAGCTCACCGGGGTGAACACCACGACGATGGCCATGGTGGTCGCCACCACGGCCAGGCCGATGGCGTCGGCGCCTTCCAGCGCCGCCTGGAACGGCCGCGCCCCGCGGGCCACCCGTTTCTCGATGTTCTCGATCTCGACGATGGCGTCGTCGACCAGGATGCGGATCACCAGGGTCAGGGCGAGCAGGGTCACCAGGTTCAGCGAGAAGCCGGCCGCCTTCATCACCAGGAAGGTCGGGATCAGCGAGATCGGCATGGCCAGCACGGTGATCGCCGTCGCCCGCCAGTCGCGCAGGAACAGCAGCACCACCAGGGCGGTCAGGAACACGCCTTCCAGCAACACGTGCTGGGTGGCGCGGAAGTTGTCGCGGGTCTCGTCCACCGAGGCGTAGATCTTGGTGAACTTGACCTCGGGATTGGCCTTCTCGAGCGCCGCGAGCTTGGCGTTCACCCCGTCCTCGACGCTCACGTCCGAGGAGTCCTTGGTCTTGGACACCTGGAAGCCGACCACCGGGCGGCCGTTCAGCCGGGCGAAGCCGCGGGCCTCGGCCGAGCCGTCGCCGATCTCGGCCACGTCGGTCAGCCGCACATAGCCGCCGGCCCCGGTCGGGATGGTCAGGGCGCGCAGTTGCTCCACCGTCTCCACCGAGCCGAGCACCCGCACGGTCTGCTCGCGGCCGCCGATCTCGATCCGCCCGCCCGGCGCATCGAGCTGGAAGCCGTTCAGGGCGTTGTTCAGCTGGTTGGCGGTCAGGCCGCGCGCCGCCATCCGGTCGGGGTCGATCAGCACGTTGATCTCGCGGGCCACGCCGCCGACGCGCGAGACCTGGGCCACGCCGGACACCGTCTGCAGCTCGCGCGCTATGCCGTCGTCGATGTACCAGGAGAGCTGCTCGTCCGACATGGACGGCGCCTCCACCGCATAGGTGATGATCGGAAAGGCGCTGTCGATCTCGAGCTGTATGACCTGCGGTTCGTCGATGTCCCGCGGCAGCACCTGCCGCGCCTGGTCCATCTTGGCGCGGACCTCGTCGGTCTTCTTCTGCAGGTCCTCGCCCATCTCGAACTGGATCGAGGTGGTCGAGACCCCCTGGGTCACCACCGACTGGATGTTGTCGACCCCGGTGATGCCGGTGATCGCGTCCTCCACCGGGCGGGTGATCTGGGTCTCCATCTCGCCGGGCGCCGCGCCCGACTGGGTGACCGTCACCGCCACGATGGGGAACTGGATGTTGGGGAACTGCTTGATGGCCAGGTTCGAATAGGCCAGCACCCCGCCGACCAGCAGCCCGAGGAACAGCAGCGCCACCGGCACCGGGTTGCGGATCGCCCAGGCGGAGATCGGGAAGTGCTGGCCCGCGGGCTTGGCCTGGCTCATCGCGCGGCCGCCTTGGCGGGCGCGGCCTTGGCCGCGGGGGCCGCGGGGGCCGCGGCGGCGGCCTGCGTCGGCCTGACAAGGTCGCCGTCAAGCAGGAAGGCTGCGGCGTTCTGCACGATCACCGTGCCGGCGGCCGGGCCGCGGACGACCTCCACCATG
>JAEYTM010000122.1 GCA_023434015.1 Pseudomonadota bacterium
GCGGTCGCATGCCCGCCGCAAACGGCTGGGCCGGCTCGGGGCGGCCGACGACGACGACGTGCAGCCGACGCATCCGTTCCGCCGCCGGCTGGGGTCGCGAGGCGCCCCGTAGTCGCTCGCTGTCCGCCGGTCTGGCCCACAGGCCAAGGCCCGCCCCCATCACGCAGGCGCCGGCGATGCCGGCCAGAACCACTGGACGGCGGCGGCCCTCCGGGGGCGGCGGCGGTCGGCGGGGCGAAGGACGCCGCGCGGTCGGCGGCCATGCGGGGGACGACGCAGGCTCGAACGCTGGCGCGGGCGGAATGTCGAGGTCGTAGGTGTCTTGCGCCATGGGCGTCCCTGAAAAATGGACTCCCTCGATGCACATGGCGTCTGGTCGCCAACCGTCGCCGACGGCTAGCCTGCCCCACGCCCCGAACACTCTCCCGCTGGCAGTTGAGGCCATAAGCATGACGGCGCCAACACCGACGCTTGAGACAGATCGTCTCATCCTGCGCCCGCCGGCGCGGGAGGATTTCGAGCCCTGGGCGGCGTTCTCGGCCGACGCCGAGACCATGCGGCATCTCGGTGGGCCGCAGACCCGGGCCCTGGCCTGGCGGGCGATCTGCACCATGGCCGGCGCCTGGACGGTGCGCGGCTTCTCGATGTTCTCGGTGATCGAGAAGTCGAGCGGGCGCTGGATCGGCCGGCTGGGGCCCTGGCAGCCGGAAGGCTGGCCCGGCACGGAGATCGGCTGGGGTCTGGTCTCCGAGGTCCGTGGCCGCGGCTATGCGACCGAGGGCGCGGCGGCCTGCGTCGACTGGGCGTTCGAGACGCTGGGCTGGGACGAGGTGATCCACACCATCGATCGGAAAAATCTGGCGTCCCAGGCCGTCGCCCGGCGGCTCGGCTCGACCCTGTTGCGCCAGGCGCGGATGCCGGAGCCCTTCGCCGACCAGACCCTGGACGTCTGGGGGCAGAGCCGGGCGGAGTGGCGCGCGCGGTCGGAGGCCGGCGCCTAAATCCAGCGGCGCTCGCGCAGGGCGGCGGCGTAGGTGCGGCTGACCGGCACCCGGGAGTCGTCCTTCAGCGTCAGCACCGCCCGCCCGTCACCCCGGCGCGCGTCGATCACAGCGTCGCGGGCCACCCACCAGGAACGGTGCACCCGCGCGCCCTCGACCCCCTCCAGCTCGGCCACGGCGTCGGCCATGCGCATCAGGATCAGGTCCTGGCCCTTGGAGGTGTGCAGGCGCAGGTAGTGGTCCTCCGCCTCCACCGCCCAGATTTCGGCCCCGCGCAGCTTCGGCGGCAGACGCTCGAGAAAGCGGGGCGCCGTCGGGGAGGCGGCAGGCGCGGGCGGGGTTCGCGACATCTCCAGCAGCATGTTGATCGTCACCATGATCAGCGAGATGGCGAACACCGCCGCGAACAGGACCGGAAGGCGGTGCGCGGACCGGCCGCCGCCGAACGCCAGGTCCGAGGCCAGCCACACCACGACGGTGAAGGGGACCGTCATGGTCATGGCGGCGGCCAGGGCCTTGCGCCACGGACGACGCAGCGGCCGTTCGCGGAAGAAGAACCGTGCGACGATCCCGCCGCAGACCGCGCCCAATCCCATCAGCGCCAGCCAGTAGGCCAGCCGGGTCCCCATCGGCGCCCGGTCGGTGCCGAAAGCGCCGGCGAAGGCGAGAAACAGACCGGCCGCCAGGGCGACGCCGAGGCCGCGCAGCCAGCCGCGCGCCGAGTCGTAGGGTCCGAAAGCGAACCGCGACTTCATCATCGGCCCGCCGCCGGCGAAGCGTGAACGGCGGCGGCTGGCGGTTCGCGAAACCGGCCCGTCAACCGACGCATCCGTGCTCGCGCCCCCATCGGCCCATCCGCAGTCATCCCGTCGAGGCCGCGGTCCCGATGGCCGCGCCGCCTCTCGGAGATAAAGGATGTCGTCGGTTTCTCAAACGCCGCGCCGGGGCCGGATCGGCTTCGGTTCCTGGTTCGCGATCAGCATGGTCGCGGTGGCGCTGATCCTGTGGCTGGCCCTCGGCGCGAGCGGCGCGAACATCCTGCGGCTGGCCGGCCAGGGGCGGCTGCACGCGCCGGACCTGGCGTTGTTCGCGGCCCTCTCGACCCCGATCAAGGTGCACCTCCTGGCGGCGCTGGCCGCGCTCGTGCTGGGCGCCGTGCTGATGCTGGCGCGCAAGGGCCGCCGCTTCCACCGGACGGCCGGCTGGGCCTGGGTCGGGCTGGTCTCGCTGACCGCCGGCTCGACCCTGTTCATCACCAGCCTGAACCATGGAGGCTGGTCGGTGCTGCACCTGTTCACCGCCTGGACTCTGATCATCCTGCCGCTGGCGGTGACCTGGGCGAAGCAGCGGCGGGTCGCGCGGCACCGGCGGGCGATGATGGGGCTGTTCTACGGCGGGTTCGCGATCAATCTGTTCATCGCCTTCATCCCCGGCCGCACCCTTTGGGCGATGTTCTTCGGTTGAACGGCGGCCGCCTTCCCGCCTGGGTCGCGGGGGCCCAACGGACGGCCGATTAACCGACCTCACGCGGTTGTCATCACCCGGCCCGGCGCCTATAACCCGGCCCACTCGCCACCAGGGGCGAGCCGTTCAAGGCCAGCGCCGCGACCCCATGAATATTCACGAACATCAAGCCAAGGCCGTCCTCGCCGAGTTCGGCGTGGCCGTCCCGCGCGGCTTCGCCGCGTTCACCGCCGACGAGGCTGCCAAGGCGGCCCAGGACCTTGGGGGTCCCGTCTTTGTGGTGAAGTCCCAGATTCACGCCGGCGGCCGCGGCAAGGGCCGCTTCGAGGGCCTCGGCCCCGACGCCAAGGGCGGCGTGCGGGTGGTCAAGTCGGTCGACGAGGTCCGCGCCAACGCCGCCGAGATGCTGGGTCGCGTGCTGGTGACCCATCAGACCGGCCCCAAGGGCAAGCAGGTCAACCGCCTCTACATCGAGGAAGGCGCGGCGATCGCCAAGGAATTCTACCTGTCGCTGCTGGTGGACCGCGAGACGAGCTGGGTCTCGGTGGTCGCCTCCACCGAAGGCGGCATGGACATCGAAGAGGTCGCCCACGACACCCCGGAGAAGATTGACACCTTCTCCATCGACCCGGCGACCGGCGTGTGGCCGCACCACGGCCTGCGGCTGGCCAAGACGCTCGGCCTCAAGGGCGACCTGGCCAAGCAGGCCAGCAAGCTGCTCGGCCAGCTCTATGCGGCGTTCCTGGCCAAGGACATGGCCATGCTGGAGATCAACCCGCTGATCGTCACCGCCGACGACCAGCTGCGGGTTCTCGACGCCAAGGTGTCGTTCGATTCCAACGCCCTGTACCGCCACAAGGACATCTTCGCCCTGCGCGACGAGACCGAGGAGGATCAGAAGGAGATCGAGGCCTCCAAGTACGACCTGTCCTACATCGCGCTCGACGGTGAGATCGGCTGCATGGTCAACGGCGCCGGCCTGGCCATGGCGACCATGGACATCATCAAGCTCTACGGCGCCGAGCCCGCCAACTTCCTTGACGTGGGCGGCGGGGCGACCAGGGAGAAGGTCACCGCGGCCTTCAAGATCATCACCTCGGATCCCAACGTGAAGGGCATTCTGGTGAACATCTTCGGCGGCATCATGCGCTGCGACATCATCGCCGAGGGCGTGGTCGAGGCGGTGAAGGAAGTCGGCCTGCAGGTTCCGCTGGTCGTGCGCCTGGAAGGCACCAACGTCGAACTCGGCAAGCAGATCATCGCCAACAGCGGCCTCAATGTGGTCTCGGCGAACGACCTGTCGGACGGCGCAGAGAAGATCGTGAAAGCCGTGCGGGGAGCAGCCTGATGTCCATCCTGATCGGCAAGGACACCCGCGTCATCTGCCAGGGCATCACCGGCGCCCAGGGCACCTTCCACACCGAGCAGGCGATCGCCTACGGCACCCGCATGGTCGGGGGCGTGACCCCCGGCAAGGGCGGCATCACCCACCTCGGACTGCCGGTGTTCGACACCGTCGGCGAGGCGGCGCGCGAGACCGGCGCCGACGCCACGGTGATCTATGTGCCGCCGCCGTTCGCGGCCGACTCCATCCTGGAGGCCATCGACGCCCAGATCCCGCTCATCGTCTGCATCACCGAGGGCATCCCGGTCGCGGACATGATCAAGGTGAAGCGCGCGCTGTGCGGTTCGAAGTCGCGCCTGATCGGCCCGAACTGCCCGGGCGTCCTGACGCCGGACGAGTGCAAGATCGGCATCATGCCCGGAAACATCTTCCGCCGCGGGTCGGTGGGCGTTGTTTCCCGCTCCGGGACGCTTACCTATGAGGCCGTGTTCCAGACTTCGCAGGTGGGCCTTGGCCAGACGACGGCCGTCGGTATCGGCGGCGACCCCGTCAAGGGGACCGAGTTCATCGACGTGCTGCAGATGTTCCTCGACGACCCGCAGACCGAGTCGATCATCATGATCGGCGAGATCGGCGGTTCGGCCGAAGAGGACGCCGCGGAGTTCATTAAAAATTCAGCAACCAAGAAGCCTATGGTCGGCTTCATCGCGGGACGCACCGCGCCGCCTGGTCGGCGCATGGGTCACGCGGGCGCGATCATCTCGGGCGGCAAAGGCGGCGCCGAGGACAAGATTGCGGCGATGGAGGCGGCGGGCATCCGTGTGTCGCCCTCGCCGGCGAAGCTTGGGGAGACCCTGCTCGAGGTGCTGAAAGGCGCCTGAGCGGGCAGGTCATTATTTAGCGTTTAGGGCGGTCCGCGCTCAGCTCCTTGACTGAAGCTCCGCGGGGCGCCCGGGGAAGCGGACGAGATGGCGGACGACGCAGGTCGGATCAACGAGGTGCTCGCGGAGACCTCATTCCTGTATGGGGGCAATGCGGCCTTCGTAGAGGACCTCTACGCGAAGTGGGCGAGCAATCCCGCTTCTGTGGAACCGTCGTGGCAGGCGTTCTTCGCCTCGCTTTCCGATCCGGCCGGCGACGTAAAGCGCGCGGCCGGCGACCCCGCCTGGATCCAGCGCGCCGCCCCGCCGAGCCGCCCCGACTGGCTGTCGGCGCTGGACGGCATGTGGCCGGCCGTGCAGGCCAAGGTCGAGACCAGGATCGCCGAGCGCCAGCCGGCCGCCTCGACCGACGCGGTGCGCGCCGCCACCCTCGACAGCCTGCGCGCCATCATGATGATCCGGGCCTATCGGATGCGCGGCCACCTGAAGGCCAACCTCGATCCGCTCGGCATCGCCACCACCCCCGGCGACGCCTCGGAGCTGGACCCCGCGACCTATGGCTTCTCGGAAGCCGACTTCGACCGGCCGATCTTCCTCGACTTCGTGCTCGGCCTGGAAACCGCCACCCTGCGCGAGATCCTCGAGATCGTGCGCCGCACCTACTGCGGCAACGTCGGCGTGCAGTACATGCACATCTCCGATCCGAAGGAGAAGGCGTGGCTGCAGGAACGCATCGAGGGTCGCGACAAGGAGATCGTCTTCACCAAGGAAGGCAAGGTCGCCATCCTGAAGAAGCTGATCGAGGCCGAAGGCTTCGAGAAGTTCCTCCATCGCCGCTTCCCCGGCACCAAGCGCTTCGGCCTGGACGGCGGGGAATCGATGGTCCCGGCCCTGGAGCAGATCATCAAGCGCGGTGGCGCGCTGGGCCTGAAGGACATCGTCGTCGGCATGCCGCACCGCGGCCGCCTGAACGTGCTGGCCGCCGTCATGGGCAAGCCCTACCAGGCGATCTTCCACGAGTTCCAGGGCGGCTCGACCGTGCCGTCGGACGTGGAAGGCTCGGGCGACGTGAAGTACCACCTGGGCGCCTCGTCGGACCGTGAGTTCGACGGCAACAGCGTCCACCTGTCGCTGACCGCCAACCCCAGCCACCTGGAAATCGTCAATCCGGTTGTGATCGGCAAGGCCCGCGCCAAGCAGGCCTTCACCCTGCGCGAGAACCGCGACGCCGGCCGCAACCATGTGCTGCCGCTGCTGCTGCACGGCGACGCCGCCTTCGCCGGCCAGGGCGTGGTCGCCGAGTGCTTCGCCCTGTCGGGCCTGAAGGGCTACGCGGTCGGCGGTTCGATCCACTTCATCGTCAACAACCAGATCGGCTTCACCACCAGCCCGAAGAACAGCCGCTCGTCCCCCTATCCGTCGGACGTGGCGCTGATGGTCGAGGCGCCGATCTTCCACGCCAACGGCGACGACCCGGAAGCGGTCGTCTTCGCCGCCAAGGTGGCCATCGAGTACCGGCAGCAGTTCGGCAAGGACGTCGTCATCGACATGTTCTGCTACCGCCGGTTCGGCCACAACGAGGGCGACGATCCGACGATGACGCAGCCCTTGATGTACGCCAAGATCAAGGGCCACCCCGGCGTGCGCGATCTCTACGCCGCCCGCCTGATCGGCGAGGGCGTCGTCACCCAGGCGGAAATCGACGCCTGGATCGCCGAGTTCGACACCTTCCTCGACCAGGAAATGGACGCCGGCAAGGACTACCGCGCCAACAAGGCCGACTGGCTGGACGGCAAGTGGTCGGGCCTGGCCCTGCCCGCGGGCGAGGAGCGCCGCGAGACCGGCGTGCCGCGCCAGAAGCTGCTCGATCTCGGCCGCAAGATCACCACGCTGCCGGAGCGGGTCGCCGTCCATAAGACGGTCGACCGGGTCATCCAGAACCGTCGCGACGCGATCGAGAAGGGCGAGGGGCTGGACTGGGCGACGGCCGAGCACCTGGCCTTCGCCAGCCAGCTCGACCAGGGCTATCCGGTGCGTCTGTCCGGCCAGGACAGCATCCGCGGCACCTTCACTCAGCGCCACTCCGGCATCGTCGATCAGAACAGCGAGGAGACCTACTTCCCGCTGCGCAACCTCGGGCCCAACCAGGCCCACTTCGAGGTGCTGAACTCGGCCCTGTCGGAAGAGGCGGTGCTCGGCTTCGAGTACGGCTTCTCCCTGACCGACCCGAACACCCTGACCATGTGGGAAGCCCAGTTCGGCGACTTCGTGAACGGGGCCCAGGTGGTCATCGACCAGTTCATCTCGTCGGGCGAGCGCAAGTGGCTGCGGATGAGCGGCCTCGTCATGCTGCTGCCGCACGGCTACGAGGGCCAGGGGCCTGAGCACTCGTCCGCGCGCCTGGAGCGGTTCCTGCAGCAGTGCGCCGAAGACAACATGCAGGTGATCAATCCGACGACGCCGGCGAACTACTTCCACGCCCTGCGCCGCCAGCTGCTGCGGGAGTTCCGCAAGCCGCTGATCGCCATGACGCCCAAGAGCCTGCTGCGCCATAAGCGCGCCGTCTCCAACCTCAGCGATCTGGCCGAGGGCTCCAGCTTCCACCGGGTGCTGATCGACGGGGCCGAGGCCGGCTGCGACGTCGGCGGCGTGACCCTGACGCCGGACGACAAGATCAGCCGCGTCCTGCTCTGCTCGGGCAAGGTCTATTTCGACCTCGTCGAACAGCGCGCCAAGAGCGGTCGCGACGACGTCTACATCCTGCGCCTGGAACAGTTCTATCCGTGGCCGATGAAGTCGCTGTCCGCCGAGCTGAAGCGGTTCAAGAACGCCGAGCTGGTCTGGGTGCAGGAAGAGCCGAAGAACATGGGCGGCTGGACCTTTGTCGATCCCTGGATCGAACTCACCCTCGAGCGCCTGGACGTGAAGTCCAAGCGCGCCCGCTACGTCGGCCGTCCGGCCTCGGCCTCCACGGCCGCGGGTCTGATGAGCCGCCACCTGAAAGAACTCGAAGCCTTCCTGACCGAAGCCTTCGCCTGAAACCGAACGAACAGAGCAGTTTAAGGAGCGCATCCCTCATGGCCGACATCATGACGCCAGCCCTGGGCGAGTCCGTCACCGAAGCCACGGTGGCGCGCTGGACCAAGAAGGCTGGGGATGCGGTGCGCAAGGACGAGGTCCTGGTGGAGCTGGAGACCGACAAGGTGAGCCTTGAGGTCGCCGCGCCCGCGGACGGCGTGCTCTCCGAGATCACCGCCGCCGAAGGCGCGACGGTCGAGCCGGGTGCGGTCCTGGGCCGGGTGACCG
>JAEYTM010000123.1 GCA_023434015.1 Pseudomonadota bacterium
CAGCCAGATGAAGGCGTAGCCGCCGACGATGGCGGCGACGGCGCGCGAGGGCACCGACCAGCGGCGCCGGGCGGCGGGCGACAGGCCGTTCACGGGGGATGGGGGGCTCATTCGCCGGGCGCCTGGAGGGCCGCGCCGCGACCGCCGCCTCGCCGTCGGGCCAGGACGGACGCCGGGCTGCGGGCCGACAACCGCGCGGCCAGGGCGAACCCGAGGGCGAGGGCCAGGGCGGTGAGGTCGACGGCGGCCAGGGCCCAGTCGCCGGCCGGGACGGTGACGCCCAGGTGCCGGTCGGTGGTCAGCAGATTGACCAGCGGCAGCAGGCCGATCGTGGCGGCGGCGAGGCCGAGGACCTCGGTCCAGGCGCGCCGGGCCGGGCGGAAGGCCGGATAGACCAGCATCAGGCCCCAGACCAGGAACAGGGCGTGGAACTCCCAGCTCTCGCGGCCGGCGAAGCCGGCGGGCAGCAGGCGGTTGGCCCAGAAATAGGCGGCCACGGCGACGGGCAGGCCGGCGACCGTGCCGATGTTGAGGCATTCGACCAGGCGATGGCCGAAGCCCTCGCGCTCGGCCGGGCCGCGTTTGGCGCGGCGCTTGACGCTCCACAGCACCAGGCCGGTGGCGATCAGTGCGCAGCCGAGCAGGCCGGAGGCGAAGTAGAGCCAGCGCAGCAGCCGGTCGGCGAAGATCCCTTCGTGCAGGCCGAGCAGCACGCTGTAGGCGGCGTAGGGTCCGCTGCGGGCCGCGGTCTCGGTCGCCACGAGCGCCCCGCTGGTCCCGTCGAACACCAGCCGCTCGCCGACGTCGCGCAGGACCGTGCCGCCGCCGTTGTGCCAGGCGACCACCCGGGCGTTGTCGCGCAGCGGGTTCAGCACCACCAGCATGTCCGGCGGGTGGCCGTTCCACTGGGCCCTGGCGGCGTCGACGAACCCGGCCAGCGGCCGCATCGGCGCCGGGGGGCCGGGCGGCGGCACGGCGAGGTCGGCCTCGATCTGCCGCCAGTAGGCCTCGGGACGGCCTTCGAACGCCGCGTTCAGGCCCGAGGGCACATAGGTCACGGTGTAGAAGATCAGCCCGCTGTAGGTGATCATGATCAGGAACGGCAGCGACAGGACGCCCATCAGGTTGTGGAAGTCCAGCCAGGAGCGCTGACCCTTGCGCGGGCGGAAGGTGAAGAAGTCGGCGAAGATGCGCTTGTGGGCGATCACCCCGGTGAGCAGGGCGACCAGCAGGGCCATGGTGCAGAAGCCGACGACGAACACCCCCAGCATCTGCGGCAGGTAGTGCAGCTTCCAGTGCATGCGGTAGAGGCCGTAGCCGCCCTGGGTGGCGCGCGGCGTGGCCGCCTCCACGAAGCGGTCGTCGGCCGGCGCATAGGTCAGCTCGCCCGCCGTGCCCTGATAGGCGGTGTCGCCGGTGCCCCAGGCGGCCTCGAGCTGCTGGAACTGGCGCCCGGTCGGCAGGTAGAGGCGCCAGTAGCCGGCGTCCGTGGCCTCGACGCGCAGGAAGGCGTCGGCCTTGGCCGCCGAGGCCTCCACCGGCAGGGCGGCGGCGGCCAGCGGCAGCTCGGGCCGCATCCACCGGTCGATCTCGACGTAGAAGTAGCCCAGCGTCCCGGTGACGAAGACGAAGTACAGCACCCAGCCGACCAGCAGGCCGCTCCAGGTGTGGAGCCAGGTCATCGACTGTCGCAGACTCTGCTTCATGGCCCCCTCGCCCCGCCGCGGGCGACCCGCGAAAGCCCCCTGCGGGGCCCCGCGGATCGCCGTGCGCGGATGCGCCTCAGTAGGCGGCGCGGAGGGTGACCATCACGCTCCGCGGCGTGCCGTAGTAGTTGTTGGCCGTGCCGTTGCCGACCTTGGCGTAGTAGGTCTTGTCGAACAGGTTCTCGACGTTCACCGAGGCGGTCAGGCTGTCGTTGACCTTGTAGCCCAGCCGCAGCGCCGCGAGCGTATAGCCGTCGGCCTCGAAGCGCACCCCGCCGACCAAGTTGTGGAAGGCGCTCAGCGCCCGAACCCCGCCGCCGATCTCGACGCCCGCCAGCGGTCCCTGCTGGACGGCGTAGTTGGTCCACAGGCTGAAGACGTGCTTCGACGGGAAGATCGACGAGAACGGGTTGGGCGGGGCGATGAGGATCTTGGTCTCGTTGAAGGCGTAGCCGGCGGCGACGCCCCAGGCGGGGGTGATCTGGCCGCTGACCTCGGCCTCGAAGCCCTCGACGCGCCGCTTGCCGCCGGCGACCGAGAAGCCCGGGTTGACCGGGTCGGGCAGGGCCTCGTTGCTGCGGGTGGTGCGGAACACCGCGGCGCTGGCGTTCAGACGGCCGTCGAAGAAGTCGCCCTTCACCCCGGTCTCGTACTGGCGGCCGACCACCGGTTCCAGCAGGTCGCCGGTCACGGTGGTGGCGGCCTGCGGCTGGAAGATCTCGGTCTGGCTGGCGTAGACCGACAGGTTGGAGGCGATGTCGTAGATCGCCGCCAGATAGGGCGTGAACCGGCCGGAGGTGTCCGGCCCCTCGCTGCGCGCGCCGTTGATCTGGTTGAGGCCGGTCACCTCGCGCCAGCTCAGCCGCGCGCCGCCGATCAGGGTCAGGTCGCGCACCGGCTTCACCCGCAGCTGGCTGTAGACGCCGTAGGACTTCGTGTCCGCCCGCTGGTTGGCGAACAGCACGTCGTAGTTGGGCCGCGGATAGGCCGACAGGTCCGAGCTGAAGATATTGATCGGGGCCAGGGGCGCCGAGGCGCCGCCGCGATAGGTGGTCTGGCGGGTGTCGGCATAGTCGGCGCCGAGCAGGACGTTGTGGGTCTGGCCCCACAGGTGGAACGGGGTGGACAGGTAGACGTCGCCGGCCAGGTTGCGGGTCGGGATGTCCTCCAGGTTGGTGCTGACGTTCATCTGGCCGCTGGGTTGCAGGCCGCCGGCCGAAAACAGCGACTTGGTCTCGCGCGAGGTGGTCGAGCGCTGCACGGCCGCCTTCACGAAACCGCCATTGCCCAGGCGGTGCTCGGCCTCGGCGAACAGGTTCGTGCCGTCCAGCCGGCCATAGGCCCAGTCGGTGGTGAAGGAGGTCGAGCGCGGGGCGTCCAGCAGCGTGCCGTTGGCGAAGGCCGGCAGGCCGAAGAAGTAGTCCATCCGCGCCTTCTGCACCGCGCCGCCGACCGACAGGGTGGTGGCCGGGCCGAGGTCGAAGTCCATGGTTCCGTAGGCGAAGGCCTTGCTGTTGCCGGTGTTGCGCAGGTGCGTGCCGCGCTGCTCCCCGGCGACCACCAGGCGGGCGCGCAGCCGGCCAGCGTCGTCCAGGGCGCCGTTGACGTCCGCTTCGCCGCGGATGCTGTCCCACGAGCCGCCGGTGAGCACCCCGCGGAAGTGCGGCGCGGCGGTGGCGCTGCGACGGACCAGGTTGATGGTGGCGCCGGCCGAGCCCGCGCCCTTGAACAGGCCGGCCGGGCCGCGCAGCACCTCGATCCGGTCGTACATGGCCATGTCGAACAGGGCGGCGCGGTCGTCGACCAGCTGGTTCAGGCCGTTGACCTGATAGTCCGCCGCGGCCCCGCGCGCCTGGGCGCCGAAGCTGGTGTAGTCGCCGCCGACCGAGGCCGCCTGCAGGCCGGTGGTGTAGCGCAGGGCGTCGCCGACGTCGGTGAAGTTCTGGTCCTCGATCCGCTGGCGGGTGACGATGGTCGCCGACTGCGGCAGCTCGCGCAGGGTGGTCGGGGTCTTGCCCAGGGTCAGGGCGCGGCCGGCGTAGGAGTCCGAGCCCTCCGTGCCGGTGGCGCGGGCGAGGCCGGTGGCGATCACCTCGACCCCGCCGACGGTGGTGGGGCGCGCGCCATCGGCGTCCGCCGCCTGCTCGGCCCGGGCG
>JAEYTM010000140.1 GCA_023434015.1 Pseudomonadota bacterium
GGACTATAGCGGGGGGGCGGGGCTACCCCCCGCCCCGTCCTGATTCCAAGTATCTGGTATTTAGAGAAGCTTAATCCGATGCCGCATCGCCCCGACAGTCCGAAGCGAAGAGACCGGCTGGTGGTGCTGGGCGGCGGCGCGCGGGATGACGCGGCGCCCGGCGCTGTGTGGCTGGTCGGCGCCGGCCCCGGCGATCCGGAGCTGCTGACGATCAGGGCGCTGAAGGCCCTGCAGGCCGCCGAGGTGGTGGTCCACGACGGCCTGGTGTCGGACGAAATCCTCGACCTGGCGCCGCAGGCCGCGCGGCGGATCTCGGTGGCCAAGCGCAAGTCGCGCCATTCCTACGGCCAGGACGAGATCAACCGCATGCTGGTCGCCTTCGCCCGCGACGGCCTCAATGTCGTGCGGCTGAAGGGCGGCGATCCCTTTATCTTCGGCCGCGGCGGCGAGGAACTGGAAGCCTGCCGGCAGGCCGGCGTCGTCTGCCACGTGGTGCCCGGCGTCACCGCGGCGCTGGCCGCCGGCGCCTCGGCCGGCGCGCCCCTGACCCATCGCGGCGCGGCCCAGGCGGTCACCTTCGTCACCGGCCACGCCGCGACGGGCGCGGACGGCGCGGCTGGCGAGCCGGAGCTGGACTGGGAAAGCCTCGCCAAGGCCAACCAGACCGTCGTCGTCTACATGGGCCTGTCGCAGGCCACGGCGATCGCCGCGCGCCTGATGGCGGCGGGCCGCGCCGGCTCGACCCCGGCCCTGATCGTCGAGAACGCCTCGCGCGCCGACGAGCGGCGGCTGACCACCACCCTGGCGGGCCTGGCCGAGGCGGCGGCGACGCTCAGCGGTCCGGCGTTGCTGATCGTGGGCGAATCCATGGCTTTGGCCCAGGCGGGCGAAGCCGCTGTCGAAACCACCGTCCTGGAGGCCCGGGCATGAGGGCGCTCACCGCCAACCGTCTGATCGACGGCGAAGTCGTGTTCTGGAACGCCGGCCAATGGGTCGAGCGCTTCGCCGACGCCGAACTGTTCGACGAGGCCCCGCCGGCCGAGGCTGCCGAGGCGCACGGCAAGAGCCAGCCGACCGTCGTGGTCGATCCCTATCTGATCGACCTCACCGACGTCGAAGGGATCTGGGCGCCGGTGAGCTATCGCGAACGCATCCGGGCGCTGGGCCCGACCAATCTCAACCACGGCAAGCAGACGGAGGGCGGCGCGGTCGTCGAAGCCCTCCTCAACGCCCACGGCGGCGCCCGGTCCAAGGGCCGCGTCGACCTGATCAAGCGCAAGTGAGGCG
Organism: Pseudomonadota bacterium; assembly: GCA_023434015.1. GTDB lineage: Bacteria > Pseudomonadota > Alphaproteobacteria > Caulobacterales > Caulobacteraceae > Phenylobacterium. Next base: position 1,288 of record JAEYTM010000140.1, read on the forward strand.
CGGATGTACCAGTACGACACCATCGACAAGACCATGCTGGCCGACCGCAGCGCGGAATTCCGCGGCCAGGTGGCCCGCCGCCTCGCCGGCGAACTGAGCGAAGACCAGTTCAAGCCGCTGCGCCTGCGCAACGGCCTCTATCTGCAGCTGCACGCCTACATGCTGCGGGTGGCCATCCCCTACGGCTCGCTGAACCCGACCCAGCTGCGCAAGCTGGCCTGGATCGCGCGCACCTACGACAAGGGCTACGGCCACTTCACCACCCGCACCAACCTGCAGTTCCACTGGATCAGGCTGGCCGACGCGCCGGACATCATGGATCACCTGGCCAGCGTCGACATGCACGCCATCCAGACCAGCGGCAACTGCGTGCGCAACGTCACCGCCGATCCCTACGCCGGCGCCACCGCCGAGGAGATCGACGATCCGCGCGTCTGGGCGGAGGCGATCCGCCAGTGGTCCACCGTGCACCCGGAATTCAACTGGCTGCCGCGCAAGTTCAAGATCGCCGTCACCGCCGCGCCCAAGGACCGCACGGCGGCCAAGACCCACGACATCGGCCTGGTGCTGAAGCGGGCCCGCGACGGCTCGCTGGGCTTCGAGGTGATGACCGGGGGCGGCCTCGGCCGCCTGCCGCACATCGCGCCGACGATCCGCGAGTTCCTGCCGGTCTCGCGGCTGTTCTCGTACCTGGAGGCGATCCTGCGGGTCTACAACCGCCAGGGCCGCCGGGACAACATCCACAAGGCGCGCATCAAGGTGCTGGTCGCCGCGCTCGGGCGTGAGGAATTCGCCCGCCAGGTCGAGGCCGAGTGGGCGAAGATCGACCCCTCCGTCGATCTGCCGGACACCGAACTGGCCCGCATCCGCGGGGCCTTCGCCCCGAAGGCGTTCGAGACGGTGGCCAATCGTTCCGAGATCTTCGAGGAGGCGCGCGCCGCCGACCCGGCCTTCGCCCGCTTCGTGCGCAACAACCTGAAGCCGCACAAGATGCCGGGCTACGGCATCGTCGAGGTGTCGCTGAAGGCCATCGGCCAGACCCCGGGCGACGCCTCGGCCGAGCAGATGGAGGTCGTCGCCGACCTGGCCGAACGCTATGGCCAGGACGACATCCGGGTGACCCACGAGCAGAACCTGGTCCTGCCGCACGTGAAGCTGGACGACGTGCCGAAGGTCTGGGCGGCGCTGGACGCCGCCGGCCTGGCGACGCCGAACATGAACCTCGTCAGCGACATCATCGCCTGCCCGGGCCTCGATTACTGCGCCCTGGCCAACGCCCGGTCGATCTCGATCGCCCAGCACATCGCCCAGAAGTTCACCGACATCGAGCGGGCTGAGCGGGTCGGCGAGCTGAAGGTGAAGATCAGCGGCTGCATCAACGCCTGCGGCCACCACCACGTCGGCCACATCGGCATCCTGGGCGTCGATAAGAAGGGCGAGGAGTTCTACCAGATCACGCTCGGCGGCTCGGGCGCCGAGGACGCCGCGGTCGGCCAGGCTCTCGGCCCGGCGCTGCCCTACGAGCGGGTGGCCGGGGCGGTGGACACCCTGGTGGACGTCTATCTGCGTGAGCGCCAGGACGGCGAACGCTTCCTCGACACCTTCCGCCGGACCGGCGTCACGCCCTTCAAGGAGGCCGTCTATGCCGACGCGAATTAAGCTCATCGAGGGCGGCTACGAACTGGTCGAAGACCCGTTCACCATGGTCTCGGACGATCGCGAGATTCCGCCGGGCGACGTGATCATCTCCCTGGCCCGTTTCCAGGAGAACGGCGACCAGCTGCTGTCCGAGGGACGCTCGGTCGGCGTGCGGGTGGAAAGCCACGAGGACATCGAACCGCTGGCCTACGATCTGCCGCGGCTGGCCGTGGTGGCGCTGGCCTTCCCGAAGTTCGGCGACGGCCGGGCCTACAGCGCCGCGCGCCTGCTGCGCGAACGCTACGCCTTCGCCGGCGAGGTGAGGGCGGTGGGTGACGTTCTGCGCGAGCAGGCCGGAAACATGGTCCGTTGCGGGTTCGACGCGTTCGAGCCGGCCGACGGCTCGACGCCGGACGACTGGGCCCAGGCCGCCAGCCGCTATCGGCACGTCTACCAGCGCGGCGTCGACGCCCGCCCGCCGGCCTATGCGGAGCGCCGGGAGTGAGCGTGGCCTACGACAGCCTGGATCAGCCGCGGCGGGACACCCTGGCCGCGCGGCTCGACGCCGAGCTTCGCCATGCCCACCCGCGCACGATCATCGAGGCCGCCGTCGAAGCGTTCGGCGACAAGCTGGCGATGGTCTCCTCGTTCGGGGCGGAGTCGGCGGTGCTGCTCGACATCGCCGCGCGGGTGAAGCCCGACCTGCCGATCCTGTTCCTCGACACCGGGATGCTGTTCGGCCAGACGCTGGACTACCGCAAGACCCTGGCGGCGAAGCTCGGCCTGACCGACGTGCGGGATCTGCGCCCGCATTACCAGGACCTGGCGACCGTCGATCCGTCCGGAACCCTCTGGCAGACCGACACCGACGCCTGCTGCGCGGTTCGCAAGGTGGTTCCTCTGGATCGCGCCCTGGCCGAATTCGGCGGCTGGATCACCGGTCGCAAGCGCTTCCACGGCGGTGCGCGGCTGTCGCTGCCGGTCGTCGAGCAGGCCGGCCACCAGGTGAAGTTCAATCCCCTGGCCAACTGGAACAAGGCCGACCTCGACGCCTATGCGGCCGAGCACGACCTGCCGGCTCACCCGCTGGTGGCGCAGGGCTTCCCGTCGATCGGCTGCTGGCCGTGCACCAAACCCGTCGAGGACGGCGCCGACGTGCGCGCCGGCCGGTGGGCGGGTTCGCAAAAGACCGAATGCGGCATACACGTCGCCCGCGCGCCGGGCGTCGTCGCCGACGTGGGCGGCGATATCTGAGCCGCGTCCAGAGAGCGTTTGACCTATGACTGATGTTTCCGTGGCCCAGCCGCCCCTGAAGGCCAGCGGCGCCTTCTTCGTCGAGACCGTGACCTGGGTCCAGCACTGGACGCCCAGCCTGTTCTCGTTCCGCACCACGCGCGATCCGGCGCTGCGCTTCGCCAGCGGCCAGTTCGTGATGGTCGGGCTGATGAAGGAGGACGGCAAGCCGCTGGTGCGCGCCTATTCCATCGCCTCGCCCGCCTGGCACGAGGAGCTGGAGTTCTATTCGATCAAGGTGCCGGACGGCCCGCTCACCTCCCGCCTGCAGAACATCAAGGTCGGCGATCAGGTGCTGATCGGACGCAAGCCGACCGGCACCCTGGTGCTGGACGGCCTGAAACCCGGCAAGCGGCTGTACATGGTCGGCACCGGCACGGGCCTGGCGCCCTGGCTGTCGCTGGCCCGCGATCCGGAGGTCTACGAGCGTTTCGACGAGGTGATCGTCACCCATACGGTGCGCGAGGTGGCCGACCTCAACTATCGCGAACTGCTCGAAGACGAGCTGCCCAACGACGAGTATCTCGGCGAGCTGATCGGGCCGAAGCTGCGCTACTACCCGACCGTGACGCGCGAGGAATTCAGGACCAAGGGCCGGATCACCGACCTGATCGCCTCGGGCAAGCTGTTCGAGGATCTCGGCGTCCCGCCGCTGGACCCGGCCGTCGACCGGCTGATGCTCTGCGGCGGCCCGTCGGTCCTGGCCGATCTCAAGCAGATGCTGATCGAGCGCGGCTACCAGGAAGGCTCGTTGGCCAACCCCGGCGACTTCGTTCTCGAAAAGGCCTTCGTCGAGACCTGAACCCTGTCGCCCCCGCCGGCGAGGAACGCCTCGCCGCGGGAGGCTTTTTACGGGCATGAGCTTCGCCCTGCCGTTCCAAGGCCGCCTCGACGCGGTGTTCCGAAGCTACATGGAAGCCGAGGGCGCGCCGCCCGTCGACTTCCGCCATCCCCCGGGCGAGCCCGCGCTGGCCGCCGCCGACTCCCTGTCCTGGGAGGTGTTCAAGAACCCGGTCTCGCTGTTCATCGGCGGGGTGACGGCGGTGATCCTGGAACTCGCGGAGCCGCGGATACGCGCCGGGGTCTGGGACCACACCAGCTTCCGCCGCGATCCGGTCACCCGCCTGAAGCGCACGGGCCTGGCGGCGATGGTCACCGTCTACGGGCCGCGCAGCGTCGCCGAGCGCATGATCGGCGGGGTCGGCCGCATGCACGGGCGGGTCAGCGGGGTGACCG
>JAEYTM010000175.1 GCA_023434015.1 Pseudomonadota bacterium
GGCTCGAGGCGCGCCTGATGGAGGTGCTGGGCGACCGCGACGACGCGAAGGCGGCGCTGCTCGCGGCGACCCGTGCCGCGGCGGCGCTGCCGGGCGAAGGCTGGTCCGGCCGGATCGCGCCGGCGAACGGCGAGGTGAGCCCGTCCGGACCGGTGGAACACTTCCTGGTGGCGGTGCTGGAACAATTGCGGGCCAGGGCGGCGCCTTCGGACGTCGGCATGGAATGCGCGGCGCGTCCGGCGCTCGATCTGGTCCGCGACACCGCGCGCGAGGCCGCCGCCGCCCTCGCCAAGGTAGAGGCCCCGCTGGTGGCGCTCGCCCGGGCGCTGGAGGACGTTCTCGACGAAGAGGCGGCGACCTTGACCGCCGCGGACCGTGCGCGCATCGAGGGCGCGCTGCGGGGCCTCGACCGCCGGGCGCGGATGACCCTGCCGGCATGGCGCTCGATGCTCCGGGCCATCGACGAGGACGCCGAGGACGATCCCGATTTCGTCGACTGGTTCGACGCCACCTTCCTCTACGGCCGGGTGGTCGACGCCGCCTGCCGTCGCCACTGGGTCGACCCGACGGAGCCGCTGACCAATGCGGTCATCGCACCGGCCCACGGCGTGCTGGTGACCAGCGCGACCCTTGCCGACCCCACCCTCGACGATCCCTTCGCCCTTGCCGAGATGCGCACCGGCGCCGCGCGGCTGCCCGACCGGCCGAAGACCCTCAAGCTCGCCTCGCCCTTCGACTATGCCGCCAGGGCCCGGGCCTTCGTGGTCACCGACGTCGGCCGCGACGACCCGCGGCTGGTGGCGGCCGCCATGCGCGAGCTGTTCCTGGCGGCCGGCGGCGGCGGACTGGGCCTGTTCACCGCCATCCGCCGACTGAAGGCGGTGCACGAGCGGATCGCCGCCCCGCTGGCCGACAAGGGGTTGGCGCTCTACGCCCAGCATGTCGATCCGCTGGAGGTTGGGGCCCTCGTCGATATCTTCCGCGCCGAGGAGGACGCCTGCCTGCTCGGCACTGACGCGGTGCGGGACGGCGTCGACGTGCCGGGACGCTCGCTGCGCCTGCTGGTGTTCGACCGGGTGCCGTGGCCGAGGCCGGACATCCTGCACAAGGCCCGCCGCGCCCGGTTCGGCGGCAAGGGATATGACGATGCGGTGGCGCGGGGCCGCATCGCCCAGGCCTTTGGCCGCCTGATCCGGCGGGCCGACGACAAGGGCGTGTTCGTGATGCTTGACGCTGCGGCGCCGACCCGTCTGTTCTCCGGCCTGCCCGAGGGTGTGGAACTGCAGCGGGTCAGCCTCGTGGAGGCGATCGAGGGCGTGCAGGCGTTCCTCGCCGCCGACGCCGGTAAGGCCTAGCCCAGTTCGCGCGCCAGGCTGGCGAGGATCATCATCCAGCCCTCGCGATCCTGCTCGACCCATTCGGCCGGCACGTCGTCGTGCGTCAGGGTGAGAATGCAGCCCGGGCCGTCGGGCGCGATCTCCACCGTCACCCTGGTCACTGTCGGGTCGAACTGCGGGACGGCGAAGGTGAACACCAGCCGGCGGGGCCGGTCGATCTCCAGATACTCGCCGACGTGCTCGATATCGCCCGGATCGTCGCGACGGTCGACGATGGTGAAGCGGCCGCCGACGCGCGCGTCGATCTCGCATCGGACCACTTCGCCGCCGGGTGCGGTGAACAGGAAGCGCCGCGCGACGGCGGGGTTCAGCCACGCGTCGAAGACCTCTTCGGCCGACGCGTCGAAGCGGTGGGAGACCGTCAGGTCAGCCATGGGTGTCCTCCGTCAGGATGCGGTCCAGTTCGCCCAGCCGCCAGGTCCACAGCGCTCGCTGTCCGTCGATCCAGGCCGCCGCCTCGTCGAGGCCGCCGGGATTGAGCGCCAGCAGGTGATCGCGTCCCGACCGGCGGCGGCGCACCAGCTCGGCCCGTTCCAGCATGCGGATGTGTTTGGAAACCGAGTTGAGCGAGATCGGGAACGGCTTCGCCAGCTCTGTCACTCGCGCCTCGCCCAGCGCCAGCCGGGCCAGGATGGCCCGCCGCGTCGGGTCGGCGAGGGCGATTAGGGTGGCGTCCAACATATTCACCTCTGAGGGTGAATAATGATCCTGCGAGCGCACCGGTCAAGGTCGTTTGCGCGGCTCGCGGCGCCGCGCTAGTCAGCGCCGATGAAGAGCTTGGGGCTGATCGGTTTCGGACAGTTCGGCCAGTTGGCCGCCACCATCCTGAAATCCCGTTACGACGTGCTGGTCACCGACACTGCCGCCGGTGCGGACGCGGCCGCGCGCGCCATGGGCGTCGGCTTCGGATCGCTGGCGGACGCCGCGTCGCGCGCGGTCGTGGTGGTCGCGGTTCCGGTCGTGGCGATGCGCGAGGTGTTCGCCGCCATCGCCCCCCACCTGCAGCCCGGCGCCCTGGTGATCGACGTCGGCTCTGTGAAGATGCTGCCGGCGCAGTGGATGGTTGAGACCCTCCCGGCCCACGTCGACCTTGTCGCCACCCACCCGCTGTTCGGCCCGCAGAGCGCCAAGGCCGGGCTCGCGGGCTTGCGGCTGGTGGTCTGCCCCATCCGTGGCGAGCGGCACGAGGCCGTCGTCGCCCTCGGCCGGGACCTGGGCCTGACGGTGACGGTCACCACCCCGGAGGAGCACGACCGGGAAATGGCCTATGTCCAGGCGCTGACCCATCTGATCGGCCGCAGCCTGGTCAATCTGCGCATTCCCGACGAGGAGCTGAAGACACCGTCGTATCAGCACCTGCTGGAGCTGTGCGCCCTGATCGGCGCTGACACCTTCGAGCTGTTCACCGCGATCCAGACCCAGAACCCGTTCGCTGCCGAGGTGGTCGGGGCCTTCGTCGAACAGGCCCGCAGCCTGCTGGATCAGGTCGAGGCCGGGCGGCCCTAGCCGCGCATGAACTCGGCGAGGCCGTCGATGGCCGCCCGGTTGTGCTCTTCCAGCCCGATGGTGATGCGGATGTGGTCCGGCAGGCCATAGTTGCCGACGCCGCGCACCAGCAGGCCGCGCTGAGCCAGGAAGGCCTCCGCCTCCACCGCCGTCTTGCCGGGGGTCTTCGGGAAGCCGATCAGCAGGAAGTTCGCCGCCGACGGCAGCACGACGTCCAGGCCCAGGCCGCCGAGCTGCTGCGCCATCCACGGCCGCCAGCGCTCCACGAGCTCGATGGACGCGCGCTGGAAATCGTCGTCGCCCAGGGCGGCCACGGCGGCGAGCTGGCCGGGAATCGAGGTGTTGAACGGCAGGCGGATGCGGTCGACCGCGGCGACGATGTCGGCCGGCGCATAGCCCCAGCCGACCCGCAGGGCGGCCAGGCCGTGCAGTTTCGAGAAGGTGTGGGTGACGACCACGTTCTGGGCGTCCCGGGCGAGGTCCATGCCGTCGTCGAACGCCGGGTCGGTGACGAACTCGCTGTAGGCCCCGTCCAGCACCAGCACCACGCTGGGCGGCAGGGCGTCGTGCAGCCGGCGGACCTCGGAGAACGGGATCCAGGTGCCGGTGGGGTTTCCGGGGTTGGCCAGGAACACCAGCCGCGTGCGGTCGTCGACGCACTTCAGAATCTCGTCGACGTCTATGCGGTAGTCCGGCTCGCGGGCGTAGCGGACCTCACCCTGGCAGGCGCGGGCGCCGATGGCGAAGGCGGCGAAGCCGAACTCGCCCTGCACCATGTTGTCGCCCGGCTCCAGGAAGGTCTGGTTGAGGAGCAGAAACACCTCGTCGGAGCCACAGCCGAAGATCAGCCGCTCCGGCTCGATCCGAAAGCGCTCGGCGATGGCGTTGCGCAGCAGGGTGGTGCGGCTGTCCGGATAGACGTGCAGCCGATCGACCGCCGCCGCATAGGCCTCCAGGGCTTTCGGGCTGGAGCCCAACACGTTCTCGTTGGCCGACAGCTTGATCGGGTTCTCGACGCCCTCGACCTTGGCCTTGCCGGGCACATAGGCGTGGATGTCCATGATGCCGGGCTTGGGGACGGGGCGCGGAGCGCGACCGCGGTCGCTCGGAGAGGCGGTGTCGGACATGGAACCGTTCGGATGCGGAGCCGCTGCGGCTGAGGCTGAGCCTCTTACACGTCCATCGGCGCCGGCGCAGCCCCGATGACGCCGGAAAGCTGGCCGGGCGCGCGGGCCAGCCGTTCGTCGCTCGCTTGATAGTATCCGGCCAGCACGAACAGCTTGAGACCGCCGGCCTGGACGAGCGGCGTGGCGGCGACCCCGTCACGGCTGAGCGCCTCTTCGATGGCGCGGGCCGACTGGGGCGCGTCGGGCACCCAGAAGGTGACGTCGTCGCCGGTCGGCTCAACCTCGACCTCGGCGACGGCGAGGGCCGAGGTGGGCCCCCACGCGGCGAGGCAGGGCAGCGCGG
>JAEYTM010000022.1 GCA_023434015.1 Pseudomonadota bacterium
CAGCCACACCTCGACCCACGGCGCCTTCGGGGCCCTGGCCCACGGCATCGGCACCTCCGAGGTCGAGCACGTGCTGGCCACCCAGACCCTGCGCCAGAAGAAGTCGAAGAACCTGCGGGTGACCATCGACGGCCAGGCCGCGCCGGGCGTCGGGGCCAAGGACTTCGCCCTGGCGGTGACCCAGGCGATCGGCACCGCCGGCGGCACCGGCTATGTCATCGAATACGCCGGCGAGGCGATCCGGGCCCTGTCGATGGAAGGCCGGATGACGCTGTGCAACCTGACCATCGAGGCCGGCGCGCGCGCGGGCCTGGTGGCGCCGGACGAGACGACCTTCGAGTATCTGAAGGGCCGGCCGGCCTCCCCGAAGGGCGGCGCCTGGGAAATGGCCCTGCCCTATTGGAAGAGCTTCTTCTCCGACCCCGACGCGGTGTTCGACCGCGAGGTGCGGCTGAACGCCGCCGACATCGCGCCGCTGGTCACCTGGGGCACCAGCCCCGAGGACGTGGTGGCGGTGGACGGCCTGACGCCGGACCCGGCGTCGTTCGCCACGCCGGACAAGCGGGCCGCCGCCGAGCGGGCGCTGGAGTACATGGGGCTTTCCGCCGGCCAGCCGATCACCGAGGCGAAGATCGACGTGGTGTTCATCGGCTCGTGCACCAACAGCCGGATCGAGGACCTGCGCCAGGCGGCGCATGTGGTGCAGAAGGCCTTTGTCGAGGGCCGGCTGGTGTCGCCGCACGTGCGGGCCATCGTCGTGCCGGGCTCGGGCCTGGTGAAGGAACAGGCCGAGGCCGAGGGGCTGGACGCCATCTTCAAGGCGGCCGGCTTCGACTGGCGCGAGCCGGGCTGTTCGATGTGCCTGGGCATGAACCCGGACCGGCTGACGCCGGGCCAGCGCTGCGCCTCGACCTCGAACCGCAACTTCGAGGGCCGCCAGGGCCGCGGCGGCCGCACCCACCTGATGAGCCCGGCGATGGCCGCGGCGGCGGCGATCGCCGGCCACATCGCCGACGTGCGGGAGTTCCTCTAGATGGAAGCCTTCATCCGACTGGACGCCAAGGCCGCGCCCCTGCCGCTGGCCAATATCGACACCGACCAGATCATCCCCAAGCAGTTCCTGAAGACCGTCGAGCGCGAGGGCCTGGGCCGCGGGCTGTTCTACGACTTCCGCTTCGACGAGGCGGGGCAGGAGCGGCCCGACTTCGTGCTCAACCGGCCGGAGTACAAGGGCGTCGGCGTTCTGGTCGCCGGCGACAACTTCGGCTGCGGCTCAAGCCGCGAGCACGCCCCCTGGGCGCTGATGGACTTCGGCGTGCGCTGCGTGATCTCCACCAGCTTCGCGGACATCTTCTACAACAACTGCTTCCAGAACGGCCTGCTGCCGGTGGTGCTGGCCGCCGACGAGGTGCAGGCGCTGATGGAGGAGGCCAAAGGCGGCAACCACATGGTCACCGTCGACCTGGAGGCGCAGACGGTGGTCTCGCCGTCGGGCCGCAGCTTCCGCTTCGAGATCGACGCCCAGCGCAAGGACAAGATGCTGCGCGGCCTGGACGCCATCGGCGAGACCCTGCAGCGCGCCCCGGACATCGACGTCTACGAGATGAAGCGGGCCCTGGCCCAGCCGTGGCAGGAAGGCGCATGAGGGTGATCGTCGCCGGGACCTACCGCGTCCCGCTGGAGAACCTGTCGAAGATCAAGCCGCACATGGACGCGGTGCTGAACGCCACCCGCGCCGAGGACGGCTGCGAGGTCTACAGCTTCGCCCAGGACGTCCAGGACCCCGGCCTGATCCGGGTGTTCGAGATCTGGCGCGAGCAGGCGGCCCTGGACCTGCACGACAAGGCGCCGCACATCCTCACCTGGCGAGAGGCCTGCGCCGCGCTGGGGGTTTCCGACCGCAATCTGTCCGTCTACGACGCCGCCGCCGAGCGGCCGCTGTAATTTCAGGGTTTCCGACATGACCGACCTGCTTCTCCTGCCCGGCGACGGGATCGGGCCCGAGGTGATCGCCCAGGTGCGCCGCATCGCCGCCCGCCTCGCCAACGACCTGACCATCGAGGAGCGCCCGTTCGGCGGCGCCAGCTACGACCTGTCGGGCACGCCGCTGACCGAGGAGGTGCTGGCCGAGGCCAAGGCCGCGCGCGCCGTGCTGATGGGCGCGGTCGGCGGGCCGAAGTGGGCCGGCGCGCCGCGCGACAAGCGCCCGGAGGCCGGCCTGCTGGCCCTGCGCGCCGGCATGGGGGTGTTCGCCAACCTGCGCCCGGCGCTGTGCTTCCCGGCCCTGGCCGACGCCTCCTCGCTGAAGCGCGAGCTGGTCGAGGGCCTGGACTTCATGATCGTCCGTGAGCTGACCGGCGGCATCTATTTCGGCGAGCCGCGCTACATCGAGACCCTGCCGGACGGTGGCAAGCGCGGCGTCGACACCCAGGTCTACACCACCGCCGAGATCGAGCGGGTGGCCCGGGTGGCCTTCGAACTGGCCCGCGGCCGCCGCGGCAAGGTGACCAGCGCCGAGAAGTCGAACGTGATGGACTCCGGCCTGCTGTGGCGCGAGGTGGTCACCGAGCTGCACCAGCGCGAATTCGCCGACGTGACCCTGGAGCACATGCTGGCCGACACCGCCGCCATGCAGATCGTCAAGGCCCCCAAGCAGTTCGACGTGCTGGTCACCGACAACCTGTTCGGCGACATCCTGTCGGACGCCGCCGCCCAGCTGACCGGATCGATGGGCATGCTGCCGTCCGCGGCCCTGGGGGTTCCCGGCGCGCCGGGCCTCTACGAGCCGATCCACGGCTCGGCGCCGGACATCGCCGGCAAGGGCGTGGCCAACCCGCTGGCGGCCATCCTGTCGTTCGAGATGGCGCTGCGCTGGGCGCTGGACCGCCCCGAGGCGGCCGACCGGCTCTATGCGGCGGTGGTCGCGGCGCTGAACGGCGGCGCCCGCACCCCGGACATCGGCGGCTCGCTGTCGACCGCCGAGATGGGCGACGCGGTGCTGGCCGCCCTCTAGCGACCCCGCGGGCCGCGGCGCCCCCCCCCCCCCAACCCGGGCGCGGCCCCCGGGCCCCGAAAA
>JAEYTM010000053.1 GCA_023434015.1 Pseudomonadota bacterium
GCCGGCTTTCGCCACCCGCGAGGCGGCTCTGGCCGCCTACGCCGGGCGGGTGGAGGACACCGGGGCTCCGCCCGTGCCGGAGGACCGCTACTGCCGCCTGGCCGAGGAGATCGTCGTCGAGCCGGGAAGACCCGCGCCGCTCCGGCCGCTGCAGCCGACCTGCGAGGATGGTCGTCGCTGGCCCGCGGCGCCCCAGCCGCCCCGCACGGCCTGGCGGCTGCAGGTGTCCTACTGGCGGATCGCCACCGCCGAGCGGCCGATCCAGGCGCCGCAGGCCCGCCAGGCCCGCCGTTCGCGCCAGCCGCTGGACCCGCAGGTCCTGCGCGCCATGGCCCAGCAGCCGCTGCGGCCGGTCGAGCCGCAGCAACCTCTGGACATCGGCCTGTTCGAGCGGCGATTGCCGGAGAATCCCAGCATCATCGTGCCCGATGAGTGAATCCCCGATCGGCCGCGCGCCCTCCCTCGATGACCTGGCCGCCCTCGCCGAGGCCGCCTTCGCAGAGCTTCCAGAGGCCTTCCGGCGGATGACCGGAGAGGTGATCTTCCGGGTCGACGACTTCGCCTCGAAGGAGGTGTTGGACGAACTGGGCATCGGGGACGCCTTCGAACTGACCGGGCTCTACCAGGGCGTCGATCTGGCGCACCGCTCGGTCTTCGACCCTTCGCCGCAGCCGTCGATGGTCTTCCTGTACCGCCGGCCGATCCTCGACGAATGGGCGGACAACGGCGAGGTCACCCTGGAGGAACTGGTGACGCACGTCCTGGTCCATGAGATCGGTCACCACTTCGGTCTTTCGGACGACGACATCGACGCCATCGAGGCGACGATCGGCTAAATTCAAAAGTTGACGCACCCGTCACCTTTCTTGACGGATCGCGGGTATGAGCAGATGCTCCCACCAGCGCGGGCGGCCACAGGCCCGGCGGATGAGGAGCGAAGCGATGGGCGCCGACGGCAACATCACCAAGGACCTGATCTACGACGCCGTGGCGCCGGACGACTTCGAGTCCATGCTCGACCTGGACCGCTACGGGGCGCGGTCCACCGCCTTCGACAAGATCATCTCGGCGACCCACGACCACTTCTGGGATCCGCTGGACCCCAGGTACATCGACTTCTCCATCCCGTTCGACATGGAGAACGAGATGCTGCTGCCGGAGGACATGATCGTTTCCCTGGCGACCGACTACGTCTCCAACCATCTGAGCGACTGGAAGACGCGCGTGCGCTTCGTCAACCAGTCGACGCTCAGGACCTTCTCCTCCATCCTGCACGGAGAGCAGGGCGCGCTGAACCTCTCGGCCAGCCTGTGCCACGTGCTGAAGGACCAGGGGGCGCAGGAGTACGCCGCGAACCAGACCCGCGAGGAGGCCCGCCACGTCACCGCCTTCGCCAAATACATCAAGGCCCGCTGGGGGCGGCCGGTGGAGTGCGGCCCGACGCTGAAGGCGCTGCTGGCCGAGATCATCGGCGCGCCCGAGGTCTACAAGAAGATCATCGGCATGCAGATGCTGGTGGAGGGCCTGGCCATGGGCGCGTTCGCCACCGTCTTCGCCAAGACCACCGACCCGCTCGGCAAGAAGCTGATGCAGCTGGTGATGACCGACGAGGCCTTCCACCACAAGTTCGGGAAAATCTGGGCCGACCGCACCATCCCGCACCTGACCGAAGCCGAGCACGAGATCATCGAGCTTTGGGCCGCGCACTGCTTCCAGACGCTTCTCTTCAACCTCGTCGCCCCGACCCAGCAACGCGACCTCTATGAGGAATTCGGCCTCGATCCGGACCGGGTCATCGCCGAGATGGCGCTGCTGGTCACCGACGAGACCCGGCGTGAAAACATGAAGGAGCAGACCAACATCTTCCGCGTGCTTGTGAAGACGCTGCTGAACGCCGGAATCATCACCGACCGGACGCGGGCCTTCTACGCCACCTATGTCGATATCGACGAGCTGAAGGCTGAGGGCGACCGGATGGTCGGCGACGACATCGCCGAGGAAGGGATCAAGTATCTCCAGGAAATCAACTTCAAGGACCGCGCGGTCCGAAAGGTGCTTGTCGCCGCGGAATAGCCGAATTCCTGTTGCGTCCTTATGAAGCGCCCGCGTTCGCCCCGCGGGCGTTTCCATTGTCACAGAGTGCGGTTATCGGTCAGTCATGCTCAAGCGTTCGATCTTCGCGCTCGTGGCCGCGTCGGCCTGCATCGCCTATCCCGCCCTCGCCGCGCCGCCGGAACCGGTCCGCCGGGTCGAGCTCGGCGCGATGATGGGGCGCTGGTATGAAGTCGCGCGCCTGCCCAACAAGACGCAGAAGGGCTGCCAGGCCGGCACCTCGGACTGGACCCGCGCGGGCGACGGCTTCGCGGTGGTCCAGGCCTGCAACCGGGGCGCCGTGGATGGTCCGCTCGCCCAGTGGCGCGCGCGCGCTCAGGTGGCCGATCCGGAAACCAACGCCAAGTTCAAGATGAGCTTCTTCGGCGGCCTGGTCAGCCAGGAGTACTGGGTGCTGGAGCACCGGCCCGAGCAGGGCTGGCTGATCCTGTCCACCGCCAACGGCAAGTATCTGTGGCTGATGTCCCAGCGGCCGACCCTGGCGGCCCCAGTTCGCGCCCAGGCGATCGCCCGCATCCGGGCCCTGGGCTTCGACCCGGGCCGGCTGGAATTCCCCCTGCCGGCGCGAAGCTGAAGCCCGCCAGGCTTGCGCCCGGAACGAAGCCGGAACAGAATGGCGGCATGGACGTGTCCGTCACCCTCGTCAGCTTTTCCAGACCCGAGACCACCGCCGCCGTCACCCGCGGCGCCGGCCGGCTGCTGAGCGCACTTGGCTACACGCCGCTTGCCGAGGTCACCCTGCCGAACGGCCGCCGCGCCGATCTGATGGCGCTCGGGCCCAAGGGAGAAATCTTCATTGTCGAGGTGAAGTCCTGTCTCGACGACTTCCGCGTCGATCAGAAGTGGCGGGAGTATCAGCCTTACTGCGACGCCTTCGCCTTCGCGGTGGGGCCGGACTTCCCGCGGGAAGCGTTGCCGGAGGAGCCCGGCCTGATCGTCGCGGACGGCTTCGGCGGGGCGGTTCTGCGCGAGGCGCCGGCGACGCCGCTGGCCGGGGCGCGGCGCAAGTCGCTGACCCTGGCGTTCGCGCGTCTCGCCGCGCTCAGGGCCGCCGGTCTTCCCGCGGCCGAGCTGCAATAGGACTCAGCGTGGGGCGCGCTTGGCCAGGATCCGTTGCAGGGTCCGGCGGTGCATGTTCAGTCGCCGGGCGGTTTCCGAGACGTTGTGATTGCAGAGCTCGTAGACCCGCTGGATGTGCTCCCATCGAACCCGGTCGGCGCTCATCGGGTTCTCTGGCGGCGCCGGGGCGTCGCCGGCCCGGGCCAGCAGCGCCCGCGCCACGTCGTCGGCGTCGGCGGGCTTTGACAGATAGTCCACGGCGCCGGCCTTCACCGCCTGCACGGCGGTCGCGATATTGCCGTAGCCGGTCAGCATGATGATCTTCGCGTCGGGGCGGGCGTCGCGCACCGCCTCGACCACCTTCAGGCCCGTGCCATCCTCCAGACGCATGTCGAGCACCGCGAAGGCCGGCGGGCGGGCCTTCACCGCCGAGAGCGCCTCCGAGACGCTGCCGACCAGAGTGGGTTCGAAGCCCCGCTGTTCCAACGCCCGGCCCAGACGCGTCCGCAGCGGCGCGTCGTCGTCGAGGACCAGGAGGGTCCGATCTGGCAGGGCCGCGATATCGGAGGAGAGGTCAGTCATTCAGTCACCCCAGGACGATATTCCACGGTCACGGAAATGCGACATTCTGTCGCGGTAGCGGGTCGCCGGCAAGGACGCGGCGTCAGGCCCCGCCCACCTCGATCCGCGATCTCGGCCAGCGGGCCGACACCACCGCGCCATGCGGCCGGCCGTTGTGAAACGTCACCAGGGCCCCTGTGCGTTCCAAAAGAGTTTTCGAGATGAAGAAGCCGAGCCCCATCCCGATGTGGCCGGTGCGCGATCCTTCGGCCCCTGGACGACTGGTCACATAGGGTTCGCCGAGCTTCGCGAGGATATCGGGGGCGAAGCCCGGACCGTCGTCGCGCACCTCGATCGACACGGTTTCGGCGTCGAAGCGGGCGCTGACCAGCACTTCGGAGGCGGCGAAGTCGACGGCGTTCTCGACGAAGGACGTCATGGCGTGCGTGATTTCGGCCATCCGCCGGATGTCGGGCGTCTTCACTCCGGCGGCGCCGGTGACGATGGCCTCTACACGCACATCCGGCGTGGCGGTGTGGGGCTCGATCACCTCGTGCAGCAGCTGGCGCAGGGAAAGGCGTTCGTGCACCTGATCGGACGTCTGGTCCGGCGTGGCGGTGAGTTGCCGCAGGATTTCGCGGCACCGTTCGGCCTGGGCGATCAACAGGTCGGCGTCGTCCTTCACCGCCGGCGTCGGCGCCTCGCGGGCCATTTCCTTGGCCACGATCGAGATGGTGGCCAGCGGCGTGCCGAGTTCGTGCGCCGCAGCGGCGGCGAGGGCGCCTAGCGCCGACAGCCGCTGCTCGCGGGCCAGCACGGCCTCGGTGACATCCAGCGCCAGGGCCATCCGCGCCGCTTCCGCGGCCGCGTGGCGGACGTAGCCGGCGATCAGGGCAATGCCGGCCATCACCGCCAGGCCCGCGCCGATCCGATAGGCCTCCGGAACCCTTCCCTCCATTCCCGGTGGGCCCGGCAGCGGCATGGCGAAAAAGGCCAGCAGCGCCGCCGCAGCACCCGCGAACAGGCCGAGGCCGATCATCTTGCGGGCCGGAAGAGTGGCGGCGGCCAGGGTGACGGGTGCGATCAGCAGCAGGACGAAGGGGTTGGCCGTTCCCCCGGTCAGGCAGACCAGGATCGAGATCTGGGTGATGTCGAGCGCCAGATGGGTGGTGGCGTCGCGATCGCTGAACACCCGCTGGCCGGGCGAGCGCGCGGTCGCCAGGTTGACGAGCACCGATAAGGCGAGCACCGCGAAACACAGGGCGTAGGGCGCCTGGAAGCCCAGCGTCGCGATCAGCAGGAGCAACAGAGCCTCGCCGGCGAGAACCAGCCAGCGGCGGCCGACCAGCGTGCGCACCCGCAGGTGGCTCCGCCTGAGGTCGCCGGCGTCCCAGCCCGCCTCGGCTTGCACCGCCGCGACGCCGGTCCTATCGAGGGGCCCGGACTTCAGCATGGGGCGGAACGCCGGAAGGAATCTGACATGAGCCGTCGACTGCTGGTGATCTTCGCGCTCCTGGCCGTGGCCTTCGCCATACTGACTGCGCTCGCCGTCCGCTCGGGCATCATCGGCCCCCAGCCGCAAACCGCCGCCGTCGGCGGACCGTTCCGCCTGATCGACCAGACCGGACGCACCGTCGACCAGCGGGTGCTCAAGGGCAAGTGGAGCGCGGTGTTCTTCGGCTTCACCTATTGCCCCGACGCCTGCCCCACCACCCTGTTCGCGCTCGGCCAGGCTGAGAAGCTGCTGGGATCGAAGGCGCGGGACTTCCAGACGGTGTTCATCTCGGTCGACCCGGCGCGCGACACACCGACGCAGGTGGCGGCCTATCTGGACAACGACGCCTTCCCCCGGTCGGTCGTCGGCCTGACCGGTTCGGAGGACCAGGTGCGCGAGGCGGCGAAGTCCTATCACGTCTTCTACCAGAAGGACGGCGAGGGCGACGACTACACGGTGAACCACTCGACGATCACCTATCTGATGAGCCCGCGCGGCGAGTTCACCTGCGTCATCGCCTATGGCGCGACGCCTGAGGAAATCGCCCGGCGGGTGGAGGCGGCGATGAAGCTCGGGCCGCGCGCGCAATCCTGCTGAGCCGGCGCAGGGCGGAATATTTCCGCGCTCTGGCGAACGCCGATACGGTCAAGGCTGTGGACCTGATTAACCGTTCGGGTGTTATGCTGCGGCGCACAAAGGAATAAGGCCCGCATGCTCTATTCGCTTTACGAGTCCGGCTACTACGCCAGCACGCCGCTCCGCTTCGCCGCCCGCCTGACGCGGGACTTCTGGAGCTCGCCGCTCAACCCGGCCAGCGACACGGACCTGGGGCGGCGGCTCTACGCCGGCGCGGACGTCTGCGCAAACCTCACGCGCCGCTACGGCA
Source organism: Pseudomonadota bacterium (assembly GCA_023434015.1). Classification (GTDB taxonomy): domain Bacteria; phylum Pseudomonadota; class Alphaproteobacteria; order Caulobacterales; family Caulobacteraceae; genus Phenylobacterium. The sequence goes on from JAEYTM010000053.1 coordinate 6,114, forward strand.
AGCCGGCCTGGGGCATAGACAGCGTCCAGATCGACGGCCAGCCGGTGCGCGTCCGCACCGTCGAGGCGTGGTCCAGCCCCTGGTGCAAGCTCACCCATTTCGCCCGCGACATGGCCGACATGCGCAAGGCGGGCCGACGCCAGCTCGAACCGGCGGTGCTGATCGTCGCGCCGCTATCGGGTCACTACGCGACCCTGCTGCGCGGCACGGTGGCGGCCTTCCTGCAGGACCACGAGGTGTACATCACCGAGTGGACCAACGCCCGGGACGTGCCGGTGATGGAAGGCCGTTTCGACTTCCACGACTACATCGACCAGATCCGCGAGATGCTGCGGCAACTCGGCTCGCGCCCGCATGTGGTGGCGGTCTGTCAGCCCGGCCCGCCGGTGCTGGCGGCGGCCGCCCTGATGGCGGAGGACGGCGAGGACAGCCGTCCGGCCTCGATGACCTTCATGGGCTCGCCGATCGACGCGCGCCTGTCGCCGACCGTGACCAACAGGCTGGCGGAGGAAAAGCCCTTCGCCTGGTTCGAGTCGAACATGGTCGACACGGTGCCGCCGCCCTACCCGGGCATGGGCCGGCGCGTCTATCCGGGCTTCGTCCAGCTCGCCAGCTTCATGTCGATGAACCTGGAGAAGCACCAGGAGGCGCACATGCGCTACCTGCAACAGCTGATGGACGGCGACGGCGACAGCGCCGAGAAGCACCTGGAATTCTACGACGAGTATCTGGCGGTGCTGGACCTCACCGAGGAGTTCTACCTCCAGACGGTGGATGTGGTGTTCCAGCGCTACCTTCTGCCGAAGGGCGAGCTCGAGCACCGCGGCCGGCTTGTGCGGCCGGAGCGGATCACCGATATCGCCCTGCTCACCGTCGAGGGCGAGAACGACGACATCTCCGGAATCGGCCAGACCCAGGCGGCGCACGCTCTGTGCAGCAGCCTGCCCGCTGAGCTGAAGGAAGACTACGTCCAGCCGGTGGTCGGACACTACGGGGTGTTCAACGGCCGCCGTTTCCGCCAGGAGATCTATCCCCGCGTGCGGGCCCACATCTGCCGCGCCGAGACGGCGGTAGACGAACAGGCCCACCGCGACACCCTCCCCAAAGAGGCTGAAGCCGCCTAGATTCCCCCCGATGAGTCTTTTCGGCCGAGCTTTCTCCGATGGCGACCGGCTGGAGGTGGCCGGGGCTGTCGTCACCCTGAGGGTGCACAGCCGCGCCCGCAGGGTGTCCCTGCGGCTCGACCGCAGCCGCCGCGAGATCGTGGCCACGGCGCCCTCATCCCGCAGGCTTGGCGAGGCGGCCGCGTTCGCGCGCGACCGCGCCGGATGGATCGCCGAACGCATGGCCGAGCTGCCGGAGGCCTCGCCGCTGACGCCTGGCCTTGTTATCCAGGTGTTCGGAGAGCCGGTGCACCTGGAGCAGGGCGCCGGTCGGGCCAGGTGGCTGCCCGCGGGCGATGGTCATCCCGCGCGCATCGCCGCCATGGGCGAGGGCGAGGGGTACGCCCGGGCGGTGATGCTGGTGATCCGTCGCCGGGCGCTGGCCGTGCTCGGCGAGCGGACCGAGGTCTACGCCGCCATGCTGGGGGTCCCCATGCCGAAGGTGGCGATCATGGACGCCAAGGCGCGGTGGGGCTCCTGCCGGATGGGACCGCGCGGGACGGCGGGTTCGATCCGCTACTCCTGGCGCCTGGCGCTCGCTCCGTTCGAGGTCGCCGACTATGTGGCCGCCCACGAATGCGCCCATCTGCTGGAGATGAACCACGGCCCGCGCTTCTGGGCCCATGTCCGCGCCCTGGTCGGCGACGAGCGGCGCCACCGCGCCTGGCTCAGGGCCGAGGGGGCGAAGCTGCATGCCTTCGGGCGCGCTGAGCCCGACGTCTAGAACGGCGGGTCCTGCGGGCGGGCCGGGTCGAAGGCGGAGGGCGGCGGCTCGCTGGCTTGCGGGTTCAAAAGGTCGCCGATGCCGTCGGTCACGCCGGTGATGATGTCGCCGATGGGGTCCTGGGTCTGGGTGGCGGGATCGATCACCCCGCCCGGGATCGGCTGGACGCGAAGGCGGGGCAGGGCGGCGGTCATGTAGTCGTGCCAGATGCCGGCCGGGGCGCCGCCGCCGGTGACCCGGCGCATGGGTGTGTTGTTGTCCTTGCCGACCCACACCGCGGGGACGAAGCCGCCGGTGTAGCCGACGAACCAGGCGTCCCGGTAGTCGGAGGTGGTGCCGGTCTTCCCGGCGATGTCGAACCCGGCGACGTTGGCGCGCGTCCCCGTGCCGGAACTGATCGTCTGCCGCATCATCTGGTTCATGTACTGCAGCGCCGGGGCGCCGATCACCGCACGCCGCTCTCCCCGATCGACGTTCTGGTCGTAGAGCACGCGCCCGGTGGCGGTGCGGATCCGTTCGATGCCGTAGCCCTTGGCCAGGAAGCCGCCGTTGGCGAAGGGGGCGAAGGCCTGGGCCATCTCCAGCGGGCTGACTTCGACCGCGCCCAGGGCCATCGACGGGTCGAGCTGGATGGGAGAGGTGATCCCCAGGCGGCGGGCGGTGGCCGCGACGTTGGAAGTCCCGACCTCGTTGGCCAGGCGCGCGGCGACCGTGTTGATGGACTGTTTCAGCGCCGACTCCATCGTCATCGGGCCCAGGTAGCGTCCGGTGTAGTTGCGGGGCTCCCAGTTGCCGATGGTCACCGGCTCGTCGACCACCGGCGTCGCGGGCGTGCGCCCGGCCTCCATGGCCGTCAGGTAGACGAAGGGCTTGAAGGCCGAGCCGGCCTGGCGGCGCGCCATGGTCGCGCGGTCGTACTGGCTCTGCACATAGCTGACCCCGCCGATGTAGGCCCGAATGCGACCCTCGCCGTCGATGGACACCAGGGCCGCCTGTTCGACGCCCTGGCCGGCCGCTCCGGCGACGCCGCGCTGGACGGCCTGCTCGGCCGCGGCCTGCAGGGGCAGGTCCAGCGTAGTCTCGACGACCAGATCCTCGGTCGGCTCGCCCACCAGGCTGCGCACCTGATCATCGACCCAGTCGGTGAAATACTGCGCCCGCTGGTTGGCCAGAACCGGATTGACCCGCACCTTGGTGCGGAAGGCCTCGTCGCGTTCCTCGGGGGTGATGGCGCGGATACGCACCATCTCGTCCAGCACGATGGTGGCGCGGCGCGCGGCGCGGTCGGTGGCGGCCACCGGGCTGTAGCGGGAAGGCCCCTTCATCATCCCGGCGAGCAGGGCGGATTCCCCCAGTGTCAGCTCGGCCGCAGGCTTGTTGAAGTAGCGCTGAGAGGCGGCCTCGATGCCGTAGGCGCCGGCGCCGAAGTAGACCCGGTTCAGATAGAGTTCGAGCACCTGCTTCTTGGAGAAGCGCGCCTCCAGCCAGACCGCCAGGATCAGCTCCTGCGCCTTGCGGCGGTAGCTCTGCTTGGGCGTCAGGAAAAGGTTGCGGGCCAGCTGCTGGGTGATCGTCGAGCCGCCACGCAGGGGGCCGCTCTCGCGCTTCAGATTGTAGAGCTGGCTGCGGACGATCCCCCAGGGATTGAATCCGAAGTGGTAGTAGTACCAGCGGTCCTCGATCGCGATGAAGGCTTTCGGCACATAGGGTGGCAGCTTGTCGAGGTCGACCGGCGGCGCGTACTGGCTGCCCCGCACCGCCACCACCGCGCCGGAGCGGTCCAGGTAGGAGATCGAGGGCTGGCGGGTGACGTCGTACAGCTTCGAGGTGTCGGGCAGGTCGACCGCGAACACCGCGAAGAAGGCGACGACGAAAATCAGGCCCCAGACGCCGAGCACCATCGACCAGTAGAACAGCGCCTGCAGGGGCGAGCGCCCGGGGCGGGGCGCGCGTGGACCGCGACCTTTCGGTCCCGGCGGCTGCGCGTTGGCCATGTCGTCGTCGTCCTAACGTCTCGAAAAGCGGCCGCCCCGGCCCGGGCCG
>JAEYTM010000078.1 GCA_023434015.1 Pseudomonadota bacterium
GGTGGCGGGGGCCGCGGCGGCCGCCTCGAGCGAAGGGGCAGCGCCGACGCAGGCGCAGGCCCTGCCTGCCGACGCGCCGGACGCCCTGCCCGAGCATGGCTGAGCGCGTCCCCGTCGTCCTGCTCACCGAGGCGGAGATCGCCGAGCGGGTGGCGGGCCTGGCCCGCGCCATCGCCCCGCGCATCGACGACGAGACGGTCGCGGTCTGCCTGCTGACCGGCGGCCTGTGGTTCTGCTCGGACCTGATGCGGGCGCTCGCCCGGGAGGGGCGGCACGTCCGCTTCGACGCCCTCTGGCTGGCTTCCTATCGCGACGAGCGGGTCAGCACCGGCCGCTGCGAGGTGCGGGCCGATCTGCAACGGCCGCTGGTCGGCCGCAAGGCGCTGATCGTCGACGACGTATTCGACACCGGCCTGTCGCTGTCCGAGGCCGCGCGGCTCGTCCGCGACGCCGGGGCCAGCGCGGTGCTGACCGCCGTCTTCGCGCGCAAACCCTGGCCGACCGCCCGGGCCATCGAGCCGGACTTCGTCGGCTGGGAGGCGCCGCCGCGCTTCCTGGTCGGCTACGGCATGGACGCCGCCGGCGCCCTGCGCGGCCTGCCCTACGTCGGGGCGATGGACTGAGTGCGACCCGGGCGACGTCTTGGGGCGGGGCAGCCCGCGTGATAGCGTTGCTATATGAACGCACGCCTCTCTGATCGAGCGTCCGGCGGGGCGTTGGGCGAGCCCTGCCGCCCGCCGCCCTTTCGCGAGCGGCCGACCCCGGCGGAAGGCGTATGAGCCGGGTGTCCGGCATGTTGAGGTCCGCGCTGCGCGGCGTGTTTCACGGGCGCCTGATCGTCCGGCGACTGCCGGCCGCGGTCGGTGGCGCCCGCGTCCACCTGTCGCCCGAAAGCCAGCTGAAATATCTGCTTCCAGGGCGGCGTGGCTTTGATCGCGACCTGCTCGCCTGGGCGGAGCGTTACGTCTCAACCGGCGACGTCGTCTGGGATATCGGGGCTAATTCGGGGGTCTTCACATTCGCGGCGGCGGGACGAGGCGCGTCTGTGCTGGCGGTGGAGCCGGATCCATTTCTTGTCCACGGCTTGCTCCGCAGTCGTGCCGCCAACCCCGGATTGCAGACCGAAGTTCTTTCGGCTGCTGCGTCCGATGCCCGCGGTGAGGCGCGGTTGGCGATCGCCGTCGGAGGCCGCGCTTCCAATTCGCTGAGGGCCTTCGGATCGGACCGTCGCTATGTGGGAAGATCGGGTTTGGAGGTCATCGTGCCGACTTTGCGGCTCGACGACCTGCTGGCCCTTTCGGCTCCAAACCTGGTCAAGATCGACGTGGAAGGCGCCGAGCTCGCCGTATTCCGCGGGGCGGCGCGGCTTCTGGCGGAAACCCGTCCGCGGATCATCTTCGAGGTCGGGCGAGAACTCTGGCCCGAAATCTCCAGCCTCCTGCGCCGCGCGCACTACCGCCTGGTCGATCCGCTGGACCCCCTTCGCCCCGCGGATGAAACGACCTGGAATGTCATGGCCTTGCCGGAGTGACGGGGGCCTAGAGCCAGGGCGGCGCCTGTTCGCGGGCGAGCATGTCCTCGTAGGTCGGCCGCGGGCGGACCACCGCGTAGTCCCCGCCCTTGACCAGCACTTCCGGGACCAGCGGCCGGGAATTGTACTCGCTGGCCATGGTCGCGCCGTAGGCGCCGGCGGTCATGAAGGCGACGAGGTCGCCGGCCTGCATCGGCGGCAGCAGGCGGTCGCGGGTGAAGGTGTCGCCGGTCTCGCAGACCGGCCCCACCACGTCGTAGGCGACCGGCTCGCCCGGCCGGGGGCTGACCGGGCGGATGTCGTGGTAGGCGTCGTACATCGCCGGGCGCAGGAGGTCGTTCATCGCCGCGTCGAGCACCAGGAACCGGCGTCCCTCGGGCCGCTCGTTGACGTGCAGCACCCGGGCGACCAGCACCCCGGCGTTGGCGGCGATCATCCGGCCCGGCTCGAAGGCGAGCTGGACGTCCAGGCCCTGCATGACCTCGGCGATCATCGCCGCGTAGTCGGCCGGCGAGGGCGGCTCGGGCATGTTGAAATAGGGCACGCCGAGGCCGCCGCCCAGGTCCAGCCGTTCCACCGACAGGCCCTCGGCCCGCAGGCGTTCGACCAGGCCGCGCATCTTGGCGAAGGCGGCCGCCATCGGGGCGAGGTCGGTGATCTGGCTGCCGATGTGGCAGGCCACGCCGACCGGCGTCAGTCCGGCCATGTTCGAGGCGTTGGCATAGAGGCGTTCGGCCTCGGCGAAGGAGACGCCGAACTTGTTCTCCGCCTTGCCGGTGGAGATCTTGGCGTGGCCCCCGGCCTCGACGTCAGGGTTGACGCGGATGGCGACGGCGGCGCGGCGGCCGAGGCGCTGGCCGACCTTGTCGATCAGCTTCAGTTCCGGCTCGGATTCGACGTTGATCTCGGCGACCCCGACCTCGAGGGCGAAGGCGATCTCCCGCTCGGACTTGCCGACGCCGGAGAAGACGATCCGTTCGGCCGGTACGCCGGCCGCCAGGGCGCGGCGGATCTCGCCCTCCGAGACCACATCGGCGCCGGCGCCCAGGCGGGCCAGGGTGCGCAGCACCGCGACGTTGGAATTGGCCTTCACCGCGAAGGCGATCAGCGGGTCCTTCAGGCCCGCGCCCGCCAGGGCGTCGCGCAGGACGGTGTAGTGCCGCTCAAGGGTCGCGGAGGAATAGACGTAGACCGGCGTGCCGATCGCCTCGGCGATACGCGCCAGCGGCACGCCTTCGCAGGCGAGTTCGCCTTCCCGCAGCTCGAAGTGGTTCATCGGCGGGGATTGGCGAAGGGGTCGGGCAGCACGCCTTGCGGGGGCAGCTGGTTCGGATCGTTGGCCATGCCCGGGATCGGGATGGTCCGCGGCGGCGCGGGATCGGCGGTGCGGTCGCGCGGGTCGATGGTGCTGACCGGTCGGGTCGGATCCTGCGCCTGGCGGGCGGCCTCGTCTGCCGGACCGCTGGTGGCGTTGCGGCCGAACAGCGGCCCGGGCCGCTCGAGGTCGCCCATCTTGCCGCAGCCGGCGACGCCGGCGACGACCGCCGCCATCGCCGCGACGCGAAACAGGGTGTGGCGGGTCATGCCAGGGTTTCCTTCCAGCGACGGATCTGCGCGCGCACCTGATCGGGCGCGGTCCCACCATAGCTCTTGCGGCTGGCGACAGAAGCCTGCGGCGTCAGCACCTCGAACACCCCCGGGGTGATGCGCGGCTCCAGCGCCTGAAGCTCGGCCAGCGGCAGTCCCGGCAGGTCGCAACCGAGCTGCTCGGCGCGCTTCACGGCGGCGCCGGTGACGTGGTGGGCGTCCCGGAACGGCAGGCCAAGCTCGCGCACCAGCCAGTCGGCGAGGTCGGTGGCGGTGGAGAACCCGGCCCCGGCCGCCGCGGCCATGCGGTCGGCGACGGGCTTCAGGTCGGCGACCATGCCGGCCATGGCGCCGAGCGACAGCTCCAGGGCGTCGAAGGCCTCGAAGGTCGGGACCTTATCCTCCTGCATGTCCTTGGAGTAGGTCATCGGCAGCCCCTTCATCACCACCGCGAGCTGGGTGAAGGCGCCCAGCAGCCGGCCGGCCTTGGCGCGGACCAGTTCGGCGGCGTCGGGGTTCTTCTTCTGCGGCATGATCGACGAGCCGGTGGTGAAGGCGTCCGACAGCTGGATGAAGCCGAACTGCGGCGTCATCCAGATGACGATCTCCTCGGCCAGGCGCGACAGGTGCACGGCGCAGATGGTGGCGGCGGCGAGGGTCTCCAGCGCGAAATCGCGGTCGGCGACACTGTCCAGGGAATTGGCCGTCGGCCGGTCGAAGCCCAGCGCCTTGGCGGTCATGTGCCGGTCGATGGGGAAGGGAGAGCCGGCGAGGGCCGCCGCGCCCAGCGGGCTCTCGTTCATCCGCGCCCGGGCGTCGGCGAAGCGCGAGGCGTCGCGGCCGAACATCTCGACATAGGCCATCAGGTGGTGGCCGAAGGTGACAGGCTGGGCGGGCTGCAGATGGGTGAAGCCCGGCATCAGCACATCGGCGTGGGCCTCGGCCTGATCGAGCAGCGCGGCCTGGAGCGTGCGGATCTGGACCAGGGTGCGGTCGCAGGCGGCGCGGACCCACATGCGGAAGTCGAGCGCCACCTGGTCGTTGCGCGAGCGCGCGGTGTGCAGGCGTCCGGCCGCCGGCCCGATCAGCTCGCGCAGCCGGGCCTCCACATTCATGTGGATATCCTCGAATTCCTCCCGGAAGGGGAAGGTCCCGGCCTCGATCTCCTGGCCGATGACGGCGAGGCCTTGCTGGATGGCGGCCTCGTCTTCGCTTGAAATGACGCCCGCGGTGCGCAACATCGCCGCGTGCGCACGGGAGCCTTCGAGGTCCTGCGCGGCCAGCCTGCGGTCGAAGCCGATGGAGACGTTGATCGCCTGCATCAGCTCGGCGGGTTTGTCCGAGAAGCGGCCTCCCCACATGGCCTGCCCAGCAGGGGCGGGCTTTGCGGAGGCGTTAGAGGAAGAGTCGGCCATATGAGCGATCAATCCGCGACGAAGCCCGGGGGCGGGATCCTGAAGTGGGCCCTCTGGGGCGCCGCCCTGATAGGCGTCGCGGCGGTTCTCTACATCATGGCGCAGGCGATGACCAAGCCGGCGCCGGTGGTCGCGACGCAATCAGCGGCCGATGTGACGGCGTCGCCGACCGTGGAGTCGAAACTGGAGGTCCTGGCCGACGCCGGGCCGGCGCCGGACCTGACCTTCTACGACGCGGCCGGCAAGCCGCTGCGGATCGCGGACTTCAAGGGCAAGGTCGTTGTGATGAACATCTGGGCCACCTGGTGCGCCCCGTGCATCGTCGAGATGCCGACCCTGGCCAAGCTTCAGAAAGCCTATGCCGGCAAGCCGGTCGAGGTGGTGGCGGTCAGCATCGACACGACCGAGGCGGCGGCCAAGGCCAAGATCTTCATGGCCCAGAACGATCCGCTGAAATTCTACCATGACCGGACGATGAAGTTGCCGTTCGTGCTCAAGCCCTCGGCCATGGGCGCGCCGACGACGGTGATCTACGGCGCCGACGGCGTGGAGCGCGGGCGTGTGTCCGGCGAGGCCGACTGGTCGGGCGCGGACGCCATGGCCATCATCGACAAGCTGCTCGCCGAGAGCTGAACCTCAGGCGACTTGGCGCCGCGGCGCGGGCGCCTGGGCCGCCTCGGCCTTCTCTTCGGGGGCGACGGCGCGCATCAGGGCCAGCAGGGAGCTACGGGCCTCGGGCTTCATCCGCTCGTAGGCCGCCAGGAGCTCCATCGCCCCCGGAGTGCGGATCCGCGTCAGGGCGTCCATGTCGCTGGTCATGGCCTGGTCCGGCCCGTCCAGCACGTCCATCAGGTCGACGACCCGGCAGCGCAGGGCCCGGGCGATCTGCACCAGGCGCGAGAAGGAAATGCGGTTGGCGCCGTTCTCGTATTTCTGGATCTGCTGGAAGCTGACGCCGCATTGGTCCGCCAGGGCCTCCTGGGAGATGCCTATGGTCCGCCTCCGGATGCGCACTGCGGCGCCCAGGGCGATGTCCATCGGATCAGGAGCCTTGGTCGACAACTCTGCCACTTCGATCCCTCCATACGCTCCGCGGGACCTTGGCGGCCGCCTGCAGATTGCCAGAAGTTAATGCCTTTGTGACGCCTTTGGGAAGGCTGGCGATCAGGCGGGCGGGCGGACCCGAGGCGCTGCGATCATTCTGTGACGCTTGCAGGCGGTGAAAGAGTCCGGCCGGTTAAGCTCTTGGTCACCGAAGCACCGCCGAACTGGCGGCTGGATTTCAATGACCGGACCCCATGCGAGCACGGCGTTCCCAACCTTCCTTCGATCACGGCGCGGCCCTGCGGGTGCCGCCTCCGCACGATGCGGCGAGCTGGCGCGCGCTATGGACCTGGCTGGGCGCCGAGGCCGGCTCGGTGGCCGAGGCCGCGGCGGTGCAGGTGCACACGCCCGACGGCCCGGTGGTCGCCCATTGCGGCGACTGGATCGTGCTGTCCCACTCGGGCGCCTTCCACGTCGCCCACCAGGCGCGGACGCCCGCCGCGACGCCCGTCCGCAAGCACGACGCCTGATCTAGGCGATATCCCCGACGCCCAGCGCGGCCGAGGTCTTCCACAGGTCGATCCCGCCGTCGGTCGCGTGACGGTCGATCTCGGCCAGCTCGTTGGCGGAGAAATCGAGCCGTCGCAGGGCGGCCAGAGAGTCTTCCAGCTGTTCGACCGTGCGGGCGCCGATCAGGGCCGAGGTGACGCGCGGGTCGCGCAGCACCCAGGCGATGGCCATCTGGGCGAGGCTCTGCCCCCGGGCCTCGGCGATGGCGCTCAGCGCCCGCACCCGCTCCAGGTTCTCCGGGGCCATATGGCCCGGCTTCAGAGAGCCGCCGCGCGCGGCCCGCGAATCGGCCGGCACGCCATCGAGGTACTTCCGGGTCAGCATGCCCTGCGCCAGCGGCGAGAAGGCGATGCAGCCGACGCCAAGGTCCTGCAGGGTGTCGAGCAGACCGCCCTCGATCCAGCGGTTCAGCATGGAATAGGACGGCTGGTGGATCAGCAGCGGCACGCCCTCCGACTTCAGGATGGCGTGAGCCTGGCGGGTCAGTTCCGGCGAGTAGGACGAGATCCCGACATAGAGCGCCTTGCCCTGCCGCCAGGCCTGGGCGAGCGCGCCCATCGTCTCCTCCAGCGGCGTGGTCGGGTCCACCCGGTGGGAATAGAAGATGTCGACGTAATCCAGGCCCATGCGCTTCAGGCTCTGGTCGAGGCTGGCCAGCAGGTATTTGCGCGATCCGCCGATGCCGCCGTAAGGGCCGGGCCACATCTGCCAGCCCGCCTTGGTGGAGATGACCAGTTCGTCCCGATAGGGGCGCAGGTCGCTGGCCATCACGCGGCCGAAGTTCTCCTCGGCCGAGCCGAAGGGCGGGCCGTAGTTGTTGGCCAGGTCGAAGTGGGTGACGCCAAGGTCGAACGCCCGCTTCAGGATCGCCCGGCCGGTTTCGAACACGTCCGCCCCGCCGAAGTTCTGCCACAGACCCAGCGAGATCGCCGGCAGATCAAGACCGCTGCGTCCCGTGCGGCGATAGGGCATGCGACCGTCATAGCGGTCCTCGGCGGCGAGATAGGGCATGTGACGGCGCTCCCGGCTTGACGTGACGTGATTATGGGCCGGCCGGCCCGGCGGCAAGCCGGCCGCCTGCGCCGGTTCTGGGCGCCGCCTGCCCGTTCGGCCGGCGGTATGCCCCGCGACCACAGTTGTTCAGCTACCTGAGCTTTCGAAGAACGGCGTCCATTGACAACGGTCAAGGTCGCGCGCCTCCATTCGTACATCGCTGTTATACGATCGGATAGGGATTGTCAGGCGACGCTGAAGAGTCCGTCGGAACCCTCGTCACGGCCCTGGCGCACGCCGCCCGGTTGCTGCCGAACAGTCCGTCGCTCGCCGAAGCCCAGTCCCGCGAAATCCTCCGGGTGGCGCCCGGCCAGCCGCAGGCCACCCTGCTGCTGGCGGCGGCGCTGCGCCGGCAAGGCTCGGCTACCGCCGCGAGGGACCTGATCCGCCCGCTCGCCGGCGCCCACCCCGACTGGATCGAGGCTCAGGTGGAGCTCGGACTGGCGCTCGGCGCCGCGGGGCAGCCAGGCGAGGCGGCGGCGGTGCTGGGCCGGGCGGTGGAGCTGGCGCCGGACCATGCCGGGGCCTGGCGGGCGCTGGCCGACGAACTCGCCGCGCTCGGCGACGTAGCCGGGGCCGACGCCCACGCGCGTCACATCCGGGCCTCGGTCAGCGACCCGGAGCTGATGGCGGCGGCGAGCGCCCTCTGTGACAACGACCTGCCGGTCGCCGAACGCCTGCTTCGCCCGTTCCTCAAGCGCCATCCCACCGACGTCGCCGCCATCCGGATGCTGGCGGAGGTCGCGGTTCGTCTCGGCCGCTACGAACCGGCGGAGAAGCTGCTGGTCCGCTGCCTGGAGCTGGCCCCCGGCTTCGCGGCCGCGCGCTACAACTACGCCACCGTGCTGCATCGGCAGAACCGGCCGGCCGAGGCTATCGCCGAACTCGACCTGCTGCTGGCGAAGGAGCCGCGTCACGCCGGCTACCGCAACCTCAAGGCCGCCAGCCTCGGCCGCATCGGCGAGTACGACCTCGCCATCGCCATCTATGACGAACTGCTCGGGGAACATCCGGCTCAGCCGAAGGTCTGGATGAGCTACGGCCATGCGCTGAAAACCGTGGGGCGGCAGGCCGACAGCGTCGCCGCCTACCGCCGCGGCCTGGAGCTGGCGCCGTCGCTGGGCGAGGCCTGGTGGAGCCTCGCCAACCTCAAGACCGTCCGCTTCGAGGCGGCGGACGTGGCGGTGATGCGCCGCGAACTGGCGCGCGACGGCCTCGCCGAGGAGGATCGCTTCCATCTGCATTTCGCGCTCGGCAAGGCGCTGGAGGACGCGGCGGACTATCCCGCGGCGTTCGAGAGCTACGCGGCGGGCAACGCCCTGCGACGCGGGACTCTGGACTACGACGCCGACCAGACCACCGACCATCTGCGCCGCAGCCAGGCGCTGTTCACCGCCGGCTTCTTCGCGGCCCGGGCGGGGCAGGGCTGTCCCGCCCCAGACCCGATCTTCATCGTCGGCCTGCCGCGGTCGGGCTCGACTCTGATCGAGCAGATTCTCGCCAGTCACAGCCAGGTTGAAGGCACCCAGGAACTTCCCGACGTCATCTCCATGGCGCGGCGGATAGGCGGGCGGCCGAAGCGGGCGGCCGACGACGCCTATCCGGAGGCCCTGGCCGAGCTTTCGGCGGACGACCTCCAGTTGCTGGGAGAGGAGTATCTCGAGCGCGCCCGCGTGCACCGCAAGCTGGGACGGCCGTTCTTCATCGACAAGATGCCGAACAACTTCGCCCACGTCGGCCTGATCCGGCTGATGCTGCCGAACGCGAAGATCATCGACGCGCGCCGGCATCCGCTCGGCTGCTGCTTCTCCGGCTTCAAGCAGCATTTCGCCCGCGGCCAGGGCTTCACCTACAGCCTGGACGACATCGGCCGCTACTACGCCGACTACGTCGAGCTGATGGCCCATTTCGACGCCATCCTGCCCGGTCACGTCCACCGGGTGATCTATGAGGAGATGGTGGCCGATCCGGAGGCGCAGGTCCGCGCCCTGCTCGACCATTGCGGCCTGCCGTTCGAGGACGGCTGCCTCAGGTTCTACGAGAACGACCGCGCCGTTCGCACCGCCAGCTCCGAGCAGGTGCGCCAGCCGATCTACGCCGACGCCGCCGACCACTGGCGACATTTCGAGCCCTGGCTCGGCCCGCTCAAGGCGAGCCTCGGCGAGGTGCTGGAGGCCTATCCGCGGGCGCCGACGGCGCCAGGATCTCAGAGGGGGTGAGACTATGAGGTGCAAACCATTTCTCAGGGCGACGCCCGCGCTGCTGCTGGCCTCGACCATGCTGACCGGCCTGACGGCGCCGGCCCTGGCCCAGGAACGGGTTGGTCAGCTCGAGGAGGTGGTCGTCACCGCCCAGAAGCGGTCCGAGAACATGCAGGACGTGCCGATCAGCATTCAGGCGCTGGGGGCCGAGCGGCTGGACGAGCTGCAGGTTTCCGACTTCGCCGACTATGTGAAGTTCCTGCCGAACGTCAGCATCCAGAGCGTAGGACCGGGATTCAGCACCGTCTACATGCGCGGCGTGGCCTCGGGGGAGAACAACAACCACTCCGGCCCGCTGCCGAGCGTCGGCATCTATCTGGACGAACAGCCGATCACCACCATCACCGGTGCGCTGGACGTCCACGTCTACGACATCGAGCGGGTCGAGGTGCTGGCCGGCCCGCAGGGCACCCTCTACGGGGCCAGTTCCCAGGCGGGCACCATCCGCATCATCACCAACAAGCCGACGACCGACGGCTTCTCCGCCGCCTACGATCTGGAGG
>JAEYTM010000080.1 GCA_023434015.1 Pseudomonadota bacterium
AATTGGGACTATAATGGTAACCGACGTTAAGCTGAACGGAAAAGTTGCTCTCGTTACGGGCATCACGGGTCAGGACGGCGCATATCTGGCCGACCTTCTGCTGTCGAAGGGCTACATCGTTCACGGCATCAAGCGTCGATCCTCGTCCTTCAACACGGGTCGCATCGAGCACATCTACCAGGATCCGCACGAACAGAACCCCCGCTTCGTGTTGCACTATGGCGACATGACGGATTCGACCAACCTGATCCGCGTGGTGCAGGAAACCCAGCCGGACGAGATCTACAACCTGGCAGCCCAGTCGCATGTCCAGGTCAGCTTCGAGACGCCGGAATATACGGCGAATGCGGACGGGATCGGCACGCTGCGCCTGCTGGAGGCGATCCGGCTGCTGAACCTCACCGGCAAGACCCGCTTCTACCAGGCCTCGACCTCCGAGCTGTACGGCAAGGCTAAGGTCGCGCCCCAGAACGAGGAGACGCCCTTCTATCCGCGCAGTCCCTATGCGGCGGCCAAGCTCTACGCCTACTGGGTGACGGTGAACTACCGGGAGGCCTACGGCATGCACGCCTCCAACGGCATCCTGTTCAATCACGAGAGCCCGCTGCGCGGCGAGACCTTCGTCACCCGCAAGATCACCCGCGCGGTCGCCGCCATCCACCACGGCTACCAGGACCGCCTCTACCTCGGGAACCTCGACGCCCAGCGCGACTGGGGCCACGCCCGCGAATATGTCCGCGGCATGTGGCTGATGCTGCAGCAGGACCAGCCCGACGACTATGTGCTGGCCACCGGCGTCACCACTCGGGTCCGCGACTTCGTCGCCTGCGCCTTCGAGCAGGTCGGCGTCACCCTCGAGTGGCGCGGCTCCGGGCCCGGGGAGCGCGGCCTCTGCACCAGGACCGGCCGGGTGCTGGTCGAGGTCGATCCGCAGTACTTCCGCCCGACCGAGGTCGACCTGCTGCTGGGCGACGCCTCCAAGGCCGAGCGCAAGCTGGGCTGGCGGCATGAAAGCACCTGGCGGGACCTCTGCGCCGAGATGGTCCGCGAGGACCTCGTCACCGTCGAGGAGGAGGAGCGCCGCATCGCCCGGCGCCCGCGCCTCAGCCCGCAGGACATCCGCCGCTGACCGCCCGCGCCCTCATCGTCGGAGGGACCGGCTTCGTCGGCCGCCATCTGGCCGCCCGGCTCGCGCCCCGCTACGCCGTCACCGCCGCCGGGCGGGAGGTCGACGTGCGCGACCCGGCGGCCCTGCGCGCCCTGGTCGCCCGCGCCAGGCCCGACGTGGCGATCAACCTCGCCGCCTTGACCACGGTGCGCGAGACGGTGGCCGATCCGGGTCTCGCCCGGACGGTGGCGGTGGACGGCCTGAGCAACCTGCTGGAGGCCCTGGCCGCCGGGGGCTTCAGCGGGCGCCTGCTGCAGGTCAGCTCCAGCGAGGTCTACGGCCATCCGGCGCCGCAGGACCTGCCGTTGGCCGAGGACGCCCCGGCCTGGCCGATGAGCCCCTACGCCGCGGCCAAGCTCGCCGCCGAGGACCTGTGCCGCGCCTGGACGGCCTTCGAGGTGCTGGTCGCGCGGCCCTTCACCCACATCGGCCCCGGCCAGAGCGACCGCTTCGCGGCCGCCAGCTTCGCCCGCCAGATCGCCGAGATCGAGGCCGGCCTGCGCGAGCCGGTGATCAGCGTCGGCCGGCTGGACTCCACCCGCGATCTCACCGACGTCCGCGACGTCGCCGCCGCCTATGAGGCGATCCTCGACCGGGGTGTCGCCGGGGCGACCTACAACGTTTGCTCCGGCGTCGAGACGCCGATGCGCGCGGTGCTCGACCGGCTGCTAGCCCTGTCCGGCTGGCGCATCGAGGTGGCGCAGGACCCGGCCCTGGTCCGCGGCGCCGAGCAGCAGCGCCTGCGCGGCGCCCACGCCCGGCTCACCGCCGACACCGGCTGGACCCCGAGCATCGCGCTGGGCCAGACCCTCTCCGACCTCCTCGACGACGCCCGGCGCCGGGCGCACGCACAGACCAGGCGACCCGCATGAAGCTCACCCACCGCACCACCTGCCGGATCTGCGGCTCGGCGGCGCTGACCCCGGCCATCGACCTCGGCCCGCAGCATCTGCAGGGGTCCTTCGTGAAGCCGGGCCGCCCGCAGCCCTCGGCCCAGAAGATCCCCACGGCCCTGGTCCGCTGCGACCCCAGCCGCGCCCCGGCCGCCTGCGGCCTGCTGCAGACCGCGGTCACCGTGCCCGGGGAGGTGCTCTACGCCGAGTACTGGTATCGCTCCGGCACCAACCAGACCATGCGCGACCACCTGGCCGAGATCGCCGCCACCGCCGCCGCGCGGGTCGGCAAGGCCGACGCGCGCGTGCTCGATATCGGCTGCAACGACGGCACCCTGCTGCGCGCCTATCCGCCGGGCTTTTGCAAGGTCGGGGTCGATCCCTCCGACGCGGCCCGGGGCGTGGACGCCGACGTCACGGTGGTCAATGACTTCTTCCCCTCGGCGGCGCTCCCGGCCCTGGCCGGCGAGCACGGCTTCGACGTCATCACCTCGATCGCCATGTTCTACGACCTGGAGGATCCGGTCGGCTTCGTGGAGGGGCTGCGGGACCTGCTGGCGGCGGACGGCCTGTGGGTCTTCGAGATGTCCTACATGCCGACCATGCTGGAGAAGAATTCCTACGACACCATCTGCCACGAGCACATCGAGTACTATTCCCTCTCGGTGATCGAGACCCTGCTGCGCCGCTGCGGCATGAAGGTCGTCGACGTCGCCTTCAACGACATCAACGGCGGCTCGATCCGCTGCTATGCGACCCACGCCGGCAGTCGCCGCCACGACGACGACGAGCGCGCCCAGCGGGTCGGCGCCATCCGGTCGCTGGAACGGCGGCTGGCGCTCGACACCGATCGGCCCTACGCCGACTTCCAGGCGCGCATCGAGTCTCAGCGCGACCAGCTCAACGCCCTGGTCCGCGACCTCGTCGCCCAGGGTAAGCGGATCCACGTCTACGGAGCCTCGACCAAGGGCAACACCATCCTGCAGTGGTGCGGCCTGGATCACAGCCTCATCGAGTGCGCCGCCGACCGCAATCCGGACAAGGACGGCGCCCGCACCCTCGGCACCGATATCCCGATCGTCAGCGAGGCGAGGTCGCGGGCCATGAACCCGGACTACTACCTGGTCCTGCCCTGGCACTTCCGCGACGAGTTCCTGGCCCGCGAGGCCGAGGCCCGCGCCCGCGGCGTCCGCTTCATCTTCCCGCTGCCCCGGATCGAGATCGTCTGACCGCCCTCGAGAGGCGCCGCCCACGAAAAAGCCCCGGAGGTTCGCTCCGGGGCTCGATCGTTCGGGACGCTGCGTCCGCTCCTAGAGCGAGCGCTTGACCTCTTCGAGCGTGAAGCACTCGATGATGTCGCCGACCTTGATGTCCTGGAAGCCGGCGAAGGCCATGCCGCACTCCTGGCCGGACTGGACCTCGTTGACCTCGTCCTTGAAGCGCTTGAGCGTCTGCAGGGTGCCCAGTTCCAGCACCACCACGTCCTGGCGGATGATCCGGACGCGGGCGCCCTTGCGGACCACGCCGTCGGTGACGCGGCAGCCGGCCACCCGGCCGACCTTGGTGATGTCGAAGGCCTGCAGCACCTCGGCGTTGCCCAGGAAGGTTTCCCGCTGGATCGGCGCCAGCATGCCCGAGAGCACGCCTTTGATGTCGTCCAGCAGGTCGTAGATGATCGCGTAGTAGCGGATTTCGACGCCTTCGCGCTCGGCCAGGTCGCGGGCCTGTTTCGAGGCGCGGACGTTGAAGCCGAGGATCGAGGCCCCGGCTCCCTTGGCCAGCATGACGTCGCTTTCGCTGATCGCGCCGGCGCCCGACAGGATGATCCGCGCGCGGACCTCGTCGGTGCCGATCTTGTCCAGGCTGCCGACGATGGCCTCGGTCGAACCCTGCACGTCGGCCTTGATGACCAGCGGCAGCTCCGAGACCTTCTTGTCGGTGATCCGGGCCATCATCTCGGCCAGGCTCGCGCCCTGGGTCGGGGCGCCGGCCTTCTCGCGCTTCAGGCGGACACGGTATTCGGTCAGCTCGCGGGCGCGGGCCTCGTTCTCGACCACGGCGAAGGGCTCGCCCGGCGCGGGCGTGCCGTCCAGGCCGAGGACTTCCACCGGCACGGACGGGCCGGCTTCGCCGACCTGTTCCTCGCGTTCGTTGAGCAGGGCGCGCACCCGGCCCCAGTGGTCGCCGGCCACGACGATCTCGCCGCGCTTCAGGGTGCCGCGCTTGACCAGCAGGGTGGAGACCGCGCCGCGGCCGCGATCCAGCTTGGCCTCGATCACCACGCCATCGGCGGTGCGGTCGGGGTTGGCCTTCAGGTCGAGCACCTCGGCCTGCAGCAGAATGGCTTCGATCAGACTGTCGAGACCGATCTTCTGGGTCGCCGAGACCTCGATCGCCTGGGTGTCGCCGCCCAGGCTTTCGACCACGATCTCGTGCTGCAGCAGCTCGTTGATCACCCGCGTGGGCTCGGCGCCCGGCTTGTCGATCTTGTTGATCGCCACGATGATCGGCGCGCCGGCGGCCTTGGCGTGATTGATGGCCTCGATGGTCTGCGGCATGACGCCGTCGTCGGCGGCCACCACCAGCACCACGATGTCGGTCACGGTCGCGCCGCGCATCCGCATGGCGGAGAAGGCGGCGTGGCCGGGGGTGTCGAGGAAGGTGACCCGCTGGCCGTCCTCCAGGCGCACCTGGTAGGCGCCGATGTGCTGGGTGATCCCGCCGTGCTCGCCGCCCGCCACGTCGGCGGAGCGGAGCGCGTCCAGCAGGCTGGTCTTGCCGTGGTCGACGTGGCCCATGACGGTGACCACCGGCGGCCGGGTGACCAGGTGGTCGTCGTGGTCGTCGTCGCCGATGAACCCGGATTCGACGTCGGCTTCCGAGACGCGCTTCACCGTGTGGCCGAATTCGGTGGCCACCAGCTCGGCGGTGTCGTTGTCGATGACGTCGTTGATCTTCAGCATCACGCCCTGACGCATCAGGAACTTGATGACCTCGACGCCGCGCGTCGCCATCCGGTTGGCCAGTTCGCCCACGGTGATGACGTCGGGGATGACAACCTCGCGGGCCGCGCGGGCCTGCTCCTGGCTGCCGCCCTTGCGCTTCTCGCGCTCACGCTCGCGGGCCCGGCGGACCGAGGCGAGCGAACGCATGCGCTCGGCGCCGTCGCCGTCGCCGGCCACCGTCTGGATGGTCAGGCGGCCTTCGCGGCGCTGCGGGGCGCCCTTGGCGCGGGAGATGGCCTTGCCGGGGCCGGCGTCGCGGCGACGATCGTCATCGTCCGGACGGCGGTCCATCGCAGCGCCACCCGGACGCGGAGCCTGGCGCGCGGCGCGCTGGACTTCGGGCGTGGCGGGCGGAGCGGCCGGGCCGGTCCGGGGACCGCCGGGAC
>JAEYTM010000257.1 GCA_023434015.1 Pseudomonadota bacterium
AGATGCCGCCGCCCAGACGGGCGAAGATCGAGATCAGCGACGCGCCGAAGCCGAGCGCCACCAGGGAATCGACGACCTCGCGGCTGGTCGGCTCATGGCCGAGCGGCCCGGTGAGCACCCAGTAGTAGACCGCGACCCCGAGCAGAGCGAGGCCGGCGACCAGCATCCCGGTGACCGCGCCGGCGCGGAACGCCATCGACAGGCCCTTCTCCAGGCCTTCGGAAGCGGCCTGTGCGGTGCGGACATTGGCCCGCACCGAGATCAGCATGCCGGCGAAACCCGCGAGGCCGGAGAGGACGGCGCCGATCGCGAAGCCGACCGCGGCCAGCGGGCCGATCAGCAGGGCCACGGCGATCAGGATGACGACGCCGACGATGGCGATGGTGGTGTACTGGCGCCGCAGATAGGCCTGCGCCCCTTCCTGGATGGCGGCGGCGATCTCCTGCATGCGCGCATTGCCGGGCGAGGCCCGCAGCAGCGCGCCGGACTGGACGGCGGCGTACAGCACCGCCAACAGCCCAGCCACGATCACCAACGTAAGCGTTAGACTCATCAAATGCCCCTATGCGATGCGCTGAGGCGGCCGGTCGCCGCCTGAACGGACGCCGGCTGTTTCCCAGCCCCTGTGTGTTTCCTGCGTGGAGGCGCTTCGAACGGCGCCCCGTCTTGTTGGAGCGCGAGGGTGGCAAGGATTACAGTGATAGGCAACCTGCCCCGCGGGGGGTCAGGATCGGGCGTCAGACGGGGCGGCGGGCCTGGGCGTGGAGACACGGTAACGCGAGGTTTCCGAGGTGACGACAGCGGAGCGCACGACTCCCTCCCCGGCGATCGCGCCGGCCTCCCGCATCAGGATGGCGGCGAGCTTGTCGGCGTCGATCTTCTGGTAGTCGTCCGACCGCGTGAACGGTGTGCGGTGAGCCGCGCGAACCAGGGCGTCGCGAAAGAACGGCTCCTTCTCCCGCCACTTGGTCGTATTGGCGCTGGCGGCCAGGTTCAGTCGGACGTTGACGAACACATAGTTGACCATCCGCCCGTCGACGACGATCGGCAGGGCGACGGGCTGCAGGTCCACATACTGGCCGACGACCTTGCTGGCCGCGGCCTTGGCCGGCGGCGGGCCGGCGGCCAGGGCGTGACCCGCGACGGCGACGAGGGCGGCGGCGATCATCAACCGGCGGAACATGGGCTGAGCTTTACCCGGCCAGGGTTTCCGCAAGGTGAAACCTCGGCCGCGGATGACCCCCTGGCCGAACAATGGTATGGTCGGTCAAGAGGTGTTTCAGGGAGGTTTCGGCGATGTCGGCCCTTACTCGACGGCAGACGGCCACGGCGCTGCTGGGCGCGGCCGGCGCCACCCTTCTGCCCGCAGGCTTTGCGCGGGGGCAGGACGTCGCTCCGCCGGCCATCGGTCCGCACGATGAACACGACGACCTGACGCCAACCCAGGTGAACACCTCGGCCGGCCGCAACGAACACATGGTCCTGCCGGTCACCATCAACGGCCAGGGGCCCTTCCGCTTTATGATCGACACCGGCGCCAACGTGTCCTGCGTGTCAGTCCGTCTGGCCGAGCAGCTCGCGCTCGAGCCCGCTTCTCCGGCCAAGGTCCACACGGTGGTCGGCGTGCGCTCGCGCCCACGCGTGATGATCCCGCACCTGGAGATCGGCGGCCGGGTGCGCCGCACGGTCCGGGCGCCCGCCCTATCCTTCCGCGGAACGGACGTCGACGGCGTGCTGGGAGTCGACTGGCTGCGCGGCCAGCGCCTGGTGCTCGACTTCAAAGGCCAGAACCTCGAGATCGCGCGCTCGCGCGAGGAGCCGGCCGAAGAAGGGCGCGTCATCGTCCCGGCCCGCCGCCGGTCCGGTCAGCTGACCATCGTCGACGCCGATATGCGCGGCAAGCGGATCAGCGCGATGATCGACTCCGGCTCGCAGGTAACGGTCTGCAACGCGGCCCTGCGCCGACTGGTGGACGGCGAGCAGCCCGCCGGCACGGACTCCCAGCCCCGAGTGCGGCTGGAAGCCATCACCGGCGAGGCGTTCTGGGGGGACATGCTCTATCTGCCGTTCGTGCGGCTCGGCGGCCTGCAGCTTGGCAACGTGCCGGTCGTCCATGCCGACCTGCACGTCTTCAACCTCTGGGACCTGAACAAGGCGCCGGCCCTGGTCATCGGCATGGACCTGCTGACCCAGTTCAACGCCGTGGCGCTGGATTACGGTCGCTCGGTCGTGCGCTTCGACATCTCCGAGGAGAGCCCCCCGGTCAGGGCCTAGTCGCGCGCCGGCTTGCGGCCCTTCGGTGGGCCGTTCCGCTTCGCGGGCGGACCGCCCCTGTTGGGACCGGCGCCGCGATGGGGCGGACCTGAGCCGCGCGGACGCGGGTGTGCCGGCTTCGCGCCATCCCTCGGCGAGGGCGGACCCGAGGCCGGCTCGATGCGGATGTCGCCTTCCGCCGCCGACTTGACCGCCTCGCGGAACCGCGCCTCGACGTCCGGAGATATCTCGAACTTGGTCTCGCGGTCGAAGATGCGGATCTGGCCGATCTCCTTCTTGGTCACATGGCCCAGGCGACAGATCAGCGGGATCAGCCATTTGGGGTCGGCATTGTTCTGCCGGCCGATGGTCATCCGGAACCAGACCCCGCCTTCGCCGGTCGAATCCCTGCGATCGGGGCGCTCGACGCGTTCGCGCGGCGCGCGCTGCGGCGGGCCGCCGGCGTGGGCGTCGTCGTAAAGCTCCTCCGGCTCCGGCAGGCGCTGCCGGTGCATACGGATGAGCGCCGCGGCGACCGCCTCGGGCGAGCTGTCCGCCAGGATCCGGCGGGCCAGCACCAGATCCTCGTCCGAGGGAATCTGGGTGAGGATCGGATCCTCAAGCAACCGGGTCTGGTCCTTGGCGCGGATTTCGTCGGCCGACGGCGGTCCCGACCATTGGGCGTCGATATTGGCCGAATCCAGCAGGCGCTCGGCGATCCGGCGCTTGTTGTACGGCACCACCATGACGGAGACGCCCTTCTTGCCGGCGCGACCCGTGCGCCCGCTGCGGTGGAGCATGGTCGCCTTGTTGGCCGGCAGGTCCACGTGGATCACCAGCCCGAGGTCCGGGAGATCGAGCCCCCGCGCGGCGACATCCGTCGCGACGCAGGCGCGGGCATGGCCGTCGCGCAGCGCCTGCAGGGCGTCGGTGCGCTCCTTCTGGCTCAGCTCGCCGGAGAGGGCGACAGCGGCGAACCCGCGCTCGCGGAGCGCGCCATAGAGCTGACGGACCCGCTCGCGGGTGGCGCAGAACACCAGGGCCCCGGGGGATTCGAAGTAGCGCAGCAGGTTGACCACCGCCGGCTCCACCTCGTTCGGGGCGACACGCACCGCGCGGTACTCGATGTCGCCGTGCGCCTCGTCGCGGCGCAGGGTGTCGATGCGCACCGCCTCGCGCTGGAAGCGCCGGGCGAGCGTGGCGATGTCCTTGGCGATGGTGGCGGAGAACAGCAGCGTCCGGCGTTCCACCGGGGTGGAATCGAGGATTTCCTCGAGGTCTTCCCGGAAGCCCAGGTCGAGCATCTCGTCGGCCTCGTCGAGCACGATGACCCGAAGCGCCGACAGGTCCAGATTGCCCCGCTCCAGGTGGTCGCGCAGGCGGCCGGGCGTGCCGACCACCACATGGCCGCCGGCCTGCAGTTCGCGCTGTTCGCGCCGGGCGTCGGTGCCGCCGACGCAGGTGACGACGATCGCCCCGGCATGCTTGTAGAGCCAGGCCAGTTCACGGCTGACCTGTTGCGCCAGTTCGCGGGTCGGGGCGATCACCAGGGCGAGCGGCGATCCGGCGCGCTCGAACCGCGGGGCCTCGCCAAGCAGGGTGCGCGCCGCCGCCAGGCCGAAGGCCACGGTCTTGCCCGAACCGGTCTGGGCGGACACCAGCAGGTCCTTGTGATCCGGCGCCTCCAGGACGGCGGCCTGGACCGGGGTGGGCTCAGCGTAGCCCTGCTGTTCTAGCGCCTTGGCCAGCGCGGGATGTGTCGGGGGGAATGGCATAGAGAATCCTTGCGTCCGCACTCGCGAAACGCGGCGGACGCGCCAAAAGCCGTAGCATAGAGCACAAAGCAAGCCCTTGGGGGCCGGAATCGCCCGTCAGGCCGTCTCTCCGTGCCGCCAGCCGCCCGCGCCGGCGTCGACCGTGGCGCCGCGGGCACGGACCGCGACCCCCTCGCCTGCCGTCACTTCGCCAATGGCGGTGAAGCCGTCGAGCAGCGCCGGAGCGGTGCAGACAACCTCATAGTCGTCGCCGCCGGTGGCCAGCGCGACCAGGGCCTCGGCGAGGTCGACCTGTCCTTCCAGCCAGCTCGCCGCGCCGCGGGAGAGCGGCAGGCGGTCGAGATCCAGGCTTATGCCGACGCCGCTGGCTTCGGCGATGTGCCGGACGTCGGCCACGAGACCGTCGGAAACGTCGGCCGCCGCGGTCGCCGACTTGAGCAGCACCCGCCGCAGGTCCAGCCGTGGCTGCGGAAGCCGGTAGCGGAACGCCAGGTGGCCGTCGGGGTCGGGAATCTCCCGGCGCACGGCGCGCAGGCCCAGCAAGCCGTCGCCGATCGTGCCGCTCACCATCACCAGATCGCCGGGCCGGGCGCCGGCGCGGCGCACCATCCGGCCCTCCGGGACCCAGCCCATGGCCGTCAGGCTGGCGGTGAACGGACCGGGGGTCGAGACGGTGTCGCCGCCCATCAGGCTGAGCCCGTAGGTCTGGAGATCGGAAGCCAGCCCTTGGGCGAAACGCTCGCGGTCGGCGGCCTTGAAGCCGCGGGGCCAGGCGACGGCCAGGAAACAGGCGAAAGGCTCCGCGCCCTTGGCGGCCAGGTCGGAAAGGTTGACCCGCAGCAGCTTGCGCGCGACCGCGTCGGCGGCCTCGCCGCGCGGGAAATGCACCCCCTCGACGATCGCGTCCTTGGTGACCACCAGGTCGTAGCCCGCGCGTGAGGGAATGGTCGCGGCGTCGTCGAGCAGGCCGAAGGCGCCGGCGGCTCCGCGAGTCAGGGGACGGAAGAGCCTGGCGATCTCGCCGAACTCGTCAGCTCCGGACATCCTGCGCCACCGCATCAAGGGCGCCGTTGACGAATCCCGGCTCCGGGCCTTCGAAGAAGGACTTCGCCAGCTCGACGTATTCGTCGATCACCACCTCGGTCGGCACGTCGTCGCGGTGGGTGAGTTCATAGGCGCCGGCCCGCAGGATAGCCCGCACGGTGGCGTCGATGCGTTCCAGCTTCCAGCCCTGGGCCAGCCGCTTGGCCACGGCGGCGTCGACGTCGCGCTGATTCGCCACGACGCCGCGCACCAGATCGGCGAAGAAGGCCTCATCGGCCGCGGCGAGGGTCATGTCCTCGACGTCGCGGTCGAAGCGATGATCGGAGAACTCGCGGATCACCGCCTCGACGCCGACGCTGGAGACTTCCATCTGATACAGCGCCTGCACGGCGGCCAGTCGGGCGACCGAGCGGGCCTGGCGAATGACCGGACGCACCGGGCCGCTCACCGCCGCGCTCCCGTCAGCTGTTGGCGCAGAGACACCATGGTCAGGGCCGCGCGCGCCGCGCCGCCGCCCTTGTCGCCTTCGTTGACGCGGGCGCGGGCCCAGGCCTGTTCCTCGTCCTCGACGGTGAGCACGCCGTTACCGATCGCCAGGCGCCTGCCGACCGACAGGTCCATGACGCCCCGCGCCGATTCATTGGAAACGATCTCGAAGTGATAGGTCTCGCCACGGATCACCACGCCGAGAGCGACATAGCCGTCGTAGCGGGCGCCGCGCTGACCACCCTCCTCGGCGAAGGCGATAGCGGCCGGGATCTCCAGCGCGCCCGGCACCGTCACCACGTCGTATTCGGCCCCATAGGCCTCCAGCGCGTCGATCGCCCCTTTCAGGAGCTCGTCGGCGAGATCGGAATAGAAGCGCGCTTCCACGATCAGGATACGGATCTTGTCGTCGCTCATCGCAGGTTCGGCCTTTTCGGAGATATCGGACGCACGCTTTAGGCCGTTTCGCGCCAGCGGGCGAGATAGCGCGCCAGCATATCGATCTCGATGTTGACCCGGACGCCCGGCGCGAGCTCGCCCAGGGTCGTCACCTCCCAGGTATGCGGGATCAGGTTCACCCCGAAGACGTCCTCCTCAACCTCGTTGACCGTCAGGGAGACGCCCTCCACCGTGATCGAGCCCTTGGGCGCGATGAAGCGGTGCAGCGGCCGGGGCGCGCGGATGCGCACCCGGTGTGAGCCGCCTTCGGCCTCGACCGACACAACCTCGCCGACGCCGTCCACATGGCCGGAGACGATATGGCCGCCGAGTTCGTCGCCCACCCGCGCGGCCCGCTCGAGATTCACGCGCCGCCCCATGCCCCAGTCGCCGAGGGTGGTCAGGGAGAGGGTCTCGCCCGAAACCTCGACCGCGAACCAGTCCGCCCCCTTCTCGACCACGGTCAGGCAGACGCCGGCGTGGCTGACCGAGGCTCCCAGTTCCAGGGAGCTCAGGTCGAAGGCGGTCTCGATCTCGAAACGCCGGTCCCGCTCGGTGTCCCGCACCGCGCGCACGCGTCCCACGTCGGTGACGATGCCGGTAAACATTCAGACCCTTTCGTAGCGTTCCCAGAGGTCGTCGCCGAGTTCGCGGACCTCCTTGCGCCGGAAATGGGGCGCATCCGACAGCCCCGCAACGGCCAGGGCCCCGACCGCCGGGCGCCCCTCCCCGCCGATCATGATCGGGGCGCGGAACCACTCGACGGCGTCCACCAGGCCGCAGCGCAGGAAGCTCGCCGCGACCTGACCGCCGCCCTCGACGAACAGCCGCGCCAGACCCTCCGCCGCCAACGCCTGCACAACCGTCTTGAGCTCGGGACGATCCTCGCCCACCGCCCGGACCTGCAGCACCCTCACGCCGGCCTCGACCAGGGCGGGCGAAGGTTCGGTCGTGGCGACGACATAGGTCGGGACCTCACGCGCCGTCCGCACCAGCTTGCAGTCGGGCGACAGCCGCTGGCGGCTGTCGAGCACCACCCGGGCCGGCTGGCGGCCGCCGTATCTCGGCAGGCGCACGGTCAGCTCCGGATCGTCGGCCAGGGCCGTCTCAGCGCCCACCAGCACGGCGTCATGTTCCGCGCGAAGCCGGTGAACGGTCTGCCGCGACAGCTCGCCGGTGATCCAGCGGCTCTGACCGGAGGCGGTGGCGATGCGTCCGTCGAGCGATGTGGCGAGCTTCAGCGTGACGGACACGGCTCAGCGCCCGTCGTCCGCGGCCTCGTTCAGGCCTTCCTCGCCGAGGAAGCGGGCGAAGTCCTGGGTCTCGCGGAAGTCGCGGTAGACGGAGGCGTAGCGCACATAGGCCACGTCATCGAGGCTCTTCAGATGCTTCATCACCAGCTCGCCGATGGCCGAGGACGGCAGCTCCGTCTCGCCCATGCTCTCGAGCTGCCGGACGATGGCCGAGATCGTCCGCTCCACCCGGTCGGGATCCACCGGCCGCTTGCGCGTCGCGATGGAGATCGAGCGCGCGAGCTTGTCGCGCTCGAACGGCGTGCGCCGGCCGGAACGCTTGACGATGGTCAGCTCGCGCAGCTGCACCCGCTCGAAGGTGGTGAAACGCCCCTCGCATTCGGGACACAGGCGGCGACGGCGGATCGCCGCCCCGTCTTCCGACGGACGGGAGTCCTTCACCTGGCTTTCGGCGTGGCCGCAGAACGGGCAGCGCATGATGTAGCCCCCTTCCCCGCCAATAAACGCTATTAGCTGTAGATGGGGAAGCGCTTGGTCATCGCCAGGACCTCGCCGCGCACGCGCGTTTCGACCGCCGAATTGTCACCGCCCGCCGCGACGCCGTCCAGAACCTCGCCGATCCACTTGCCGATCTGGCGGAACTCGCCGACGCCGAAGCCGCGGGTGGTGCCGGCCGGCGAGCCGCCGCGCAGGCCGGAGGTCTGCACGGGAGGCAGCGGATCGAAGGGGATGCCGTTCTTGTTAGTGGTGATCCCCGCCCGCTCGAGGGCGATCTCGGCGTCCGCGCCGGTGACTCCCTTGGGGGTCAGGTCGACCAGCATGAGATGGCTGTCGGTGCCGTTCGAGACGATCTTGAACCCGGCCGCCTGCAGGGCGTCGGCCAGGGCGCGGGCGTTCTCGATCACCTGGCGGGCGTAGAGCTTGAACTCCGGCTGCAGCGCCTCGCCGAACGCCACGGCCTTGGCGGCGATCACATGCATCAGCGGCCCGCCCTGCAGGCCGGGGAAGATGGCCGAATTGATCTTCTTCGCCAGCTTGGCGTCGTTGGTCATCACCATGCCGCCGCGCGGGCCGCGCAGGGTCTTGTGCGTGGTGGTGGTGACGATGTCGGCATGCGGGAACGGGCTCGGGTACTCGCCCGCGGCCACCAGGCCGGCATAGTGGGCGATGTCGCACATCAGCAGGGCGTCGACGCTGTCGGCGATCTCCCGGAAACGCTTGAAGTCGATGTGCCGCGAATAGGCCGAGCCGCCGGCGATGATCACCTTCGGGCGCTCGGCCAGGGCGACCTCGGCCGCCTGGTCGTAGTCGATCAGGTGATCCTGCTGTCGCACCCCGTAGGCCACCGGCCGGAACCACTTGCCGGACTGGTTGATCGCCATGCCGTGCGTCAGGTGGCCGCCGGCCGCCAGGTTCATACCCATGAAGGTGTCGCCCGGCGACATGGTGGCCATGAACACCGCCTGGTTCGCCTGGCTGCCCGAATGAGCCTGGACGTTGGCGAACTCGCAGCCGAACAGCGCCTTGGCCCGTTCGATGGCCAGGCGCTCGGCGACATCCACCACCTCGCAGCCGCCGTAGTAGCGCTTGCCGGGGTAACCTTCGGCGTACTTGTTGGTGAGCACCGAGCCCTGCGCCTCCATCACCGCCTTGGAGACGATGTTCTCGGAGGCGATCAGTTCGATCTGATCCTGCTGCCGCGCCAGTTCGCCGGCCAGGACCTTGGCGATCTCCGGATCGCCCTGGGCGACCGAACGGGAGAAGAAATCGTCCGTGGAGGGCTGAGCTTGCACGTGCAGGGTCAAGAGCGGCGCCTTTCGAGCGTGAGGAATCTGTGCGGCGGAGACGGCTCTTTACTCTGAAGCGTCCGCCGTTCCAACGCCCGGGAACAATCTCGCCAATCCGGCGTTCCACGCTAGCCTGAGGTGAACGCGGTTTGCGCGCCGACGGGTGTTGGCAGCGTGAAAATCTGGGGGAAATTGATGAGCGTCGGACCTGACCCCGAGGCCGTTTCGGGCGAAGACCTTCTTCGCCTCGGCGCCGGAATCGTCGCCGCCTATGTCAGTCGAAACAACGTGTCCGCCGAAACGGTGCCGGACATCATCCGGACGGTCCATCAGGCTCTGACGGGCTTGGCCAAGGGCGCGGCGAGCCCCGCGCCGGAAGAACGCCCGAAGCCGGCGGTGCCGATCAGCCGTTCCGTACAGCACGACTACATCGTCTGCCTGGAGGACGGCAAACGCCTCAAGATGCTGAAGCGCTACCTGCGCTCGCGCTTCGACCTGAGCCCAGAGGACTATCGCCGCCGCTGGGGGCTGCCGCCCGACTATCCGATGGTGGCGCCGGCCTACGCCGCGCGCCGGTCGGACTTCGCCAAGCAGATCGGCCTTGGCCGGGGAGTCAGGAGGCACAAGTGAAGGCCAGGACGCGCGCCGGACCCGCCCTGCGGCTGTTCAACGAGAGCGGCTACGAAATCTTCGACCAGAACCTGGCCGGCGAGGGCCTGGTGGTCATCTGGTCGATCGATCCGCTGACCCCGCGCCTTGGCGACCTGTTCACGATCGAGAGCGACGGCAGGGTGCATGAAGTGTCGGTCGAGCAGTTGACCACCTTCAAGGGTGGCTGGAGCGCTCACTGCCGGGTGCTCGGCTTCGTGATCGCGCCCTAGGCGGCCACCCCGCCCATCCGCTTGACGTTGCAGTGGACCCAGAGCTTTTCGAGCGCCTCGGCCAGCTTATCCATCATCTCGTCGGTATGGGCCGGTGACGGCGTGAACCGCAGGCGCTCCGTGCCGCGCGGCACGGTCGGGTAGTTGATCGGCTGCACATAGATGCCATGGTCGGCCAGCAGGATGTCCGAGATCATCTTGCAGTGCACCGCATCCCCGACCAGCACCGGAACGATGTGGCTCTCCGAATCCATCACCGGCAGGCCGGCCTGGCGCAGGCGCGCCTTCAGGGTCGCGGCGCGCTCCTGGTGCGCGACGCGCACTTCGTTGTGGTTCTTGAGATAGCGGATCGACGCCACCGCGCCGGCGGCCAGGGCCGGCGGCAGTGAGGTGGTGAAGATGAAGCCGTCGGCATAGCTGCGGATGGCGTCGACGATCACGGCGTCGGCGGCGATATAGCCCCCCATCACGCCGAACGCCTTGCCCATTGTTCCCTCGACGATGTCGATCTGGTCCATCACGCCGTCGCGTTCAGCCACGCCGGCGCCGCGCGGGCCGTACATGCCCACCGCGTGCACCTCGTCCAGATAGGTCATGGCGCCGTACTTCTTGGCCAGGGCCACAGTCCCGGCCAGGTCGGCGATGTCGCCGTCCATGGAATAGACGCTCTCGAACGCGATCAGCTTGGGGGCGTCGGCCGGGGCCGCCGCCAGCAGCTCCTCCAGATGCTCCAGATCGTTGTGCCGGAAGACCCGGCGCTGCTCGCGCGCCCCGGCGCGGATGCCGGAGATCATCGAATTGTGGTTCAGGGCGTCGGAGAAGATGATCAGCCCCGGCAGCACCTTGTAGAGGGTCGACAGCGACGCCTCGTTGGACACGTAGCCCGAGGTGAACAGCAGGGCGGCTTCCTTGCCGTGGAGGTCGGCGAGCTCATGCTCCAGCTCGACATGATAGTGCGTGGTGCCCGAGATGTTGCGCGTGCCGCCCGATCCCGCGCCGGCTTCGTCGATGGCCTTCTTCATGGCCTCGATCACCACCGGGTTCTGGCCCTGGCCGAGGTAATCGTTGGAGCACCAGACCACCACCTCGTGCTGCGAACCGTCCTCGCGCGTCCAGGTGGCGCAGGGGAAATCGCCGCGATGACGCTTCAAATCCGCGAAAACGCGGTACCGGCCCTCTGAGCGGACCTTGTCCAGGGCGGTGCGGAACGCGTCTCGGTAATCCATCAACTGCAAATCCGACCGCGCGGTCGATGATCTTGCGCGGGGCCGGTCCCTTTGAATCTGCCCGGGCTTTTCGCATCGCGGGTCCCGGTTGTCCATAAGCCGGGCGGTCGCACCCGATCAGCTTTCGTGACCGAACGCCCCGAATTCGTGAACTAGGGCGTTCGCCCCCTGAATAGCTGCTGAATGGCGGAGAAGTCGCTGGCGCCGCCGCCCAGCCGTTCGAATAGGGCGTAGAGCCCCTCGGCCTGGGCGCCCAGGGGTGTCGCCGCGCCCGCCTTCGCGGCCGCCTCTTGCGCCAGTTTCAGATCCTTCAGCATCATGGCGGTGGAGAAGCCGCCGACATAGCCGCGGTTGGACGGCGCGGAGGGCACGGGTCCAGGCCAGGGGCAGTAGCTTGTCAGGCTCCAGCACTGGCCCGACGAGTTCGAGGCGATCTCGAAGAAGCGCTCCGGATCGAGGCCGAGCTTCTCGGCGAGGGCGAAGGCTTCGCACACGGCGATCATGGTCGCGCCCAGCACCATGTTGTTGCAGATCTTGGCCGCCTGCCCCGCCCCGTGGTCGCCGGCCCGGATCACCGCCCGGGCCATCGGCGAGAGCGCCGCCTCGACGGCCGCGAAGTCGCTCTCGCCGCATCCGACCATGAAGGCCAGCGATCCCGCCTCCGCCGCCACGACCCCGCCTGAGACAGGCGCGTCGGCGAACCGGAAGCCGGCCTCCCCCGCCTGCGCGGCGACCGCGCGGGCGCTTTCCACGTCGATGGTCGAGCAGTCGATCAGCAGCGTCCCGGGCCGGGCGTTTGGCAGCACCGCCTCGGCGTAGACGGCCCGGACATGCGGCCCGGCGGGCAGCATGGTGATGACCACCTCCGCCTCCGTCACCGCCTCAGCAGCGGTCGCGGCCGCCCCACAGCCCGCCGCGGCCGCCTTGTCGACCGCCGCCGCGGCCAGGTCGAAGGCCGCGACCTGATGGCCCGCCTTCGCCTGGTTCGCGGCCATGCCGCCCCCCATGTTCCCCAGCCCGATGAACGCGATCCGGGTCATGGAAAAGGCTCCTGTTTCGGGTGCTTATCCCGGCTTGCGGAACTTGTAGATGAACTGATCGGTCTTCCCGCGGATCGACGGATCGAACACAGGCTTGCTGTGATCGTCGGCGGCGTTGCGCAGGACGGTGCTTTCGCCCGCGAACTGGAAACCGGAGCTTTCCAGCTGCTTGCGGACGGCCGCCGGGTCGATGCGGTGCAGCCGGTCGTCCGGATCGATGGGCGTCCCGGGGGCGGCGGCGTGGTCGAGCACGATCAGCACGCCGCCCGGCTTCAGGGAATCGAAGATGGCCTTGTCGACCTTGGCGATGTCCAGGCCGCGGGCCCGCGCGAACAGGTCGTGGTAGTTCTGCGAGGTCCAGAAGACGTCGACCGGCTCCGGCAGGGAGAAGGCGCCGGGGCCGGTCTCCTGCAGAGCGATGTTGCCATAGGCCGGATCGGCGGCGATGGCGCGGATCGCCGGCGGGGCGGTGGCGTCCGGGCGCGGCGGATTGCCGATGGCGTAGACCTTGCCCTGCGGCCCGACCGCCTTGGCGAAGAGGCGGGTGAAGTAACCGCCGCCGGCCAGGAAGTCCGCCACCTTGTCGCCCGGCTTCACGCCGGCGAATTCGAGCATTTCGGCGGGCTTGCGGTTCGCGTCGCGGGCCTTGTCGGCTTCCGGCCGGGCGGCGTCCGCCACAGCCGCGGTGACGTGCGGACCGGGCGCGGCGTAGGCCGCTCCGGCGGTCATGGCGAACGCGACGGCGGCGACGATCAGCTTGGTTCGCATTTGAAGTTGGTCTCCCCGAAAGGCGGGCACGCACGGCCCGCTCTACAGCCCTGTTAAAGGCGTCCACTCTTCAATGGATGGCAAGGGCGAGAATATGGCGTCGAGCATCGTCTCGCTGACCGCCTCCAGACTGGGCGGTTTCCACGCCGGGCGGTTGTCCTTGTCGATGATCAGGGCGCGCACGCCCTCGGCGAGATCGGGCCGCTGAACCACCCGCACGGCGATCCGGTACTCCATCGCCATGTTCTCGGCGAAGGACGCCGCCCGCGCGCCCAGCCGCAGTTGCCGGAAGGCCACCTTCATCGCCTGTGGGGACTTCGCCGCCAGCACCTCGCGTTGCGCCCTGGCCCAGTCCGTTCCGGCGGCCTCCAGAGCCGCCACGATGGCCTCGACGCTCTCGCGGTTGAACAGGCGGCCGATCTGATCCTGCTGCGCCGCCAGCGGGGGCCTGCCGGCGTCACCCTCGAACTCGGTGAGGATGGTCTCCACGCCTTCCGGATCGCGCAGCACGGCGGCCTTCAGATCTGGCAGCGCCCCGCTCTCCACATAGTCGGTGGCCACGCCCGTCAGCAGGCAGTCGGCGGCCTTGAGGCGCGCGCCGGTCAGGGCCAGCCACAGGCCGATGTGGTCGGGCATTCTCGGCAGATGCCAGCCGCCGCCGACGTCCGGGAACAGGCCGATGGCGGTCTCCGGCATCGCAAAGACGGTCCGCTCCGTGGCCAGCCGGAAACGGCAGGGCCGCGCCAGGCCGAAGCCGCCGCCCATGGTCACCCCGTCCAGCACCGCCAGGGTCGCCTTCGGATAGTGGAACAGCAGATGGTTGAGCCGGTATTCGGTGAGGAAGAACTCGCGCGCCGCACGGCCGTCGTCGGCCCCGCTCTGCCCCAGCATGCGGATGTCGCCGCCGGCGCAGAAGCCGCGCTCGCCGGCATGGTCCAGCATCACCAGCACCACCGCGGCGTCGTCACGCCAGGCGATCAGCGCCTCGGTCATCTCGCGGCACATCCGGGTCGTCAGGGCGTGCAGCGCCTGGGGGCGATTGAGGCTGATCCGCCCGACGCGGCCCTCGACGCGGATCAGCACCTCACTCATGGCCGCAGCAGCTCCCGCGCGACGATCACCCGCATGATCTCGTTGGTCCCTTCGAGAATCTGGTGGACCCGCAGGTCGCGGACGATCCGCTCCAACGGATAATCACGCAGATAGCCGTAGCCGCCGTGCAGCTGTAGCGCCTGGTTGGCGACATCGAAGCCGGCGTCGGTGGCGAAACGCTTGGCCATGGCGCAGTAGCGCCTCGCCTGCGGGTCGCGCCGGTCCAGGGCGTCGGCGGCTCGCCGCACCATCAGCCGGGCCGCATCGAGCACAGTCGCCATGTCAGCAAGGCGCCATTGCAGGCCCTGGAAATCCTTCAGCGGCGAGCCGAACTGCTTGCGCGCCTGCAGATGCGCGGTGGCCGCGTCTAGCGCCAGGGCCGCGCCGCCCAGCGAGCAGGCGGCGATGTTGATCCGCCCGCCGTCCAGTCCGGCCATGGCCAAGCCGAACCCCTCGCATTCCCTGCCGATGCGGTTCTCCGCCGGGACGCGGCAGTCGTCGAAGTTCACCTGCGCCGTCGGCTGGGCGTTCCAGCCCATCTTGCGCTCCTGCGCCCCGAACGACAGGCCTGGCGCGTTCTTCTCGACCACGAAGGCCGATATGCCCGAGGCGCCCGGACCGCCAGTGCGGGCCATGACGACATAGACGTCGGAGACCCCGGCGCCGGAGATGAAGGCCTTGGAGCCGTTCAGGACATAGGCCTCGCCGTCACGCTGAGCGCGGGTCGCGAGCGCCGCGGCGTCCGAGCCCGCGCCCGGCTCCGTCAGGCAGTAGCTGGCGATCAGCTCCATGCTCGCCAGCCGCGGCAGGTAGCGGCGACGAAGGTCCTCCTCGCCGAACCGGTCGATCATCCAGGCGGCCATGTTGTGGATCGACAGGAAGGCGGCCGTCGCCACGTCGCCATAGGAGAGCTGCTCGAAGACGATGGCCGCGTCGAGCCGCGACAATCCTGAGCCGCCGACGTCCTCGCGGACATAGAGGCCGCCATACCCCAGGGCCGCGGCCTTGCGCAGCATGTCGACGGGGAAGTGCTTCTCCTCGTCCCA
>JAEYTM010000062.1 GCA_023434015.1 Pseudomonadota bacterium
ACCCTGACCGCCCTGGCCGAGGCGGCGGACGCGGCGCGGACGCGGCCGACGCCGGCACAGCCGCTGGCCGCCTATGCCGGCAGCTACGGAATCCGCACGATCGCGCTGCGCGACGGGCGGCTGCACCACCAGCGCGAGCGGCGCTTCCCCGAGCCGCTGATCGCCCTGGGCGGCGACCTGTTCGCCCTGGAGAACGATCCTAGCCTGCGGCTGCGGTTCACGGTGGCGGACGGCCGGGCGACGGGGTTCAGGCTGGAGACGGCGACCGGCGCCGACCGTGGACGGTTCGCGCGGGACTAGGCGGGCGACGGCCGGCGACGGGCCGCCCGGCCCGCTCAGCGGTGAAACTCGACGTAGAACCGGACCGGGCCGCGGGGGGCGACCTCGTGCAGTATGGTCGGCTCGACGAGGCCGGGCGCGGTGTCGGGGGTGAGCAGCATCTCGGCGGCCGGGCGGCGAGGATCGGTGACGCGGTAGAGCAGCGCGCCCTCCAGCACATGGACGAGGCCCCAGACGCCGGCCTTGGTGCAGTGGGCCTTCAGCAGGCCGGCGGGAATCGTCGCCGCGGTGAACTCCGGCGTCCGCTTGTAGGGCCGGGCGTCGGCGGGGAGGCTCACCGCAGCGAGACGGCGATCATGAAGCCGACCGCGAAGACGCTGATCCAGATGATCGAGTTGACCAGCATCCTGAGCAGGCCGCGCTCGTGCTCGTCGTGGGTTCCGAGGGCGTCGGCGAGCCTGTTGCCGGGGCCGTAGAAGAGGATCCTGAGAATCTGCATGGCGGCGTCTCCGACGCACGGCGCCGGATGCGGCGCGCGACCATTACGACCCTGCCGGGCCCAGGCGGAAACTCCGGGCGACTACGTAGGCCGACCAGCCCGGCCGCGGCGAGTCGTCGCAGCCGCCGATGACAGCGCTGCCGTCAAGGCCGCCGGCCGAGGACGGCGGGGCTTTTTGCCGGCCTGTATCAAAATTGCAGCGCCGCACGAATTGGATTTGACGTGCCCGAAAAATCCATGATCTGGTTGCGGTAACGCGGGACAATACCTGCGGCCAATCCTGTCTAGACTTCTTCGGAACTTCCCGCCCGCGCGCCCATCCAAGGAGCGCCAAGCATGCACCGCGGCCGGAAAGACCAGATTTTTGTCTGAGACATAAAAAAATTGGGGAGCGGAGCGGCATAGCCGCCCGAAGCCCAAGCCAAGTAGTAAACGGGAGGGAATCACTATGACAAAATACTCAACTCCAGCCAGTCGGCTGGAGCGGCTGCCGTTGCGCCTCGTCGCCCTGGCGGGCGCCAGCGTGACGGCCCTGGCGCTGTCAACCGCGGCCTACGCCCAGGAGACCACCGTCGAGGAGGTGATCGTCTCCTCCTCCCGGATCACCAGCGCCGGGTTCAACGCCCCGACGCCTACGACGGTGATCGGCCAGGACCTGATCGAGAAAAGCGCCCAGCCGAACGTGTTCACGGCGGTGACCCAGCTGCCCTCGCTGCAGGGCAGCACCGGCACCCAGGTGAACAACAACAACACCTCGACCGGCGCCAACGGCATGTCGAACTTCGCGGTGCGGGGCCTCGGCACCAACCGCACCCTGACGCTGCTCGACGGCCAGCGGGTCGTGCCGGCCTACAACACCGGCATCGTCGATATCAACCAGCTGCCGCAGCTGCTGGTGCAGCGGGTCGACGTGGTGACCGGCGGCGCCTCGGCCTCCTACGGCTCCGACGCCGTCGGCGGGGTGGTGAACTTCATCACCAACAAGCGCTTCGAAGGCTTCAAGGCCACCGTGCAGGGCGGCGTCACCACCTACGGCGACGACAAGAACTACAGCGCCGCCGCCGCCTGGGGCGGATCGTACCTCGACGGCCGCCTGCGCGTGCAGGTCAGCGGCGAGCACTATGACAACAACGGCATCCCGGCCCGCGACCCCGGCACCAGCCGCGGCGTCAATGGACGCGACTGGTACCGCTTCCCCGGCACCCAGACGCGCAACATCGCCCAGACTCCGGCCGGCCAGCCGCAGAACATCGTCATCACCGAGGCGCAGAACAACCAGTACGCCCTGGGCGGCCTGATCGTCGGCGGCCCGCTGAACGGCATCGCCTTCGGACCGGGCGGCCAGCCCTATCCGTTCCAGTACGGCGCGAACTGCATCGGGGTGACCTGCATCGGCGGCGAACAGACCGCCAACGTCGCCTTCACCAACACCATGGACGGCCCGATCGAGCGGACGGTCGCCTATGCGCGGGTGGGCTACGACCTGGCGCCGCGCACCGAGGTCTATGCGACCTTCAGCTATGCGGACGTCTACAACTTCAACCAGCCGAACGCCGGGGCCGCCAAGGCCGCCAACGTCACGATGCAGTGCGACAACGCCTTCCTGCCGCAGTCGATCCGCGACGCCTGCGTGGCGAACAACATCACCAACTTCCGGTTCGGCACCAGCAACACGCAGTTCCCCGAATACATCAAGGTGAACAGCTACCGGAACCAGGCCCGCTACGTGCTCGGCCTGGATTCCGAGTTCGACTTCATGGGCAAGACCTGGCGCCTGTCGTCCTACGCCCAGCACGGCGAGACGGTCGCGAACATCGACATCGACGACATCACGCTGAACGCCCGCTTCAACGCCGCGGTGGACGCGGTGGTCGGCCCCAACGGCACCATCCAGTGCCGCTCGGCCGCCGCCCGGGCCTCGGGCTGCGTGCCGCTGAACGTCATCGGCATCAACCCGGTCAACCCGCAGGCCTTCCGCTACATCGCCCCGGAAGTCGGCCCCCGCTCGCACACCTTCCTGCGGCAGGAAACGGTCAGCTTCGTGCTCAACGGCACCCCGTTCAGCAACTGGGCCGGCGAGGTCTCCATCGCCACCGGCGCGGAATGGCGCGAGGAGTTCTACAAGGTCCGCGGCGACCCCTACGGCCACGGCGTGACCCCGGAAAGCCCGAACACGCCGGACTATCCGTTCGATCCGCTGCTCAACAACGCCCAGGGCAACAACTGGTACGCGGGCAACTTCCACCACGGCAGCGGCCGTTACGACGTGAAGGAAGCCTTCATCGAAGCCGGCGTGCCGCTGTTCGACAGCGAGACGATGGGCCGGGCCGACCTGAACATCGCCGGTCGCGTGACCGACTACTCCACCTCCGGCGTCGTGAACACCTGGAAGGTCGGGGCGGTCTGGGACACGCCGATCGACGGGGTGCGGCTGCGCGGCGTGCGTTCGCGCGACGTGCGGGCGCCGAACCTGAGCGAGCTGTTCGCCGCGCCGGTGATCATGAACAACACGGTCACCGATCGCACCACGAACATCGGCATCCTCAACCTCGACATGGCGGTCGGTAACCCGAACCTTAAGCCGGAAGAGTCGGACAACATCGAGGCGGGCATCGTCTTCCGCCCGAGCTGGCTGTCGGGCTTCAACCTGTCGGTCGACTACTACAAGGTGAAGATCACCGGGGCGATCCAGACCCTGGGCGCCCAGCAGATCGTCGACATGTGCCAGCTGAACGGCAACGCCAGCTACTGCGACAAGTTCTTCCTCGGCGGCACGCCCGGGACGAACAACCCCAGCTACGTGATCCGCGACCCGATCAACCTCGCGGAGATCGAGACCGACGGCGTGAACATCGAGGCGAGCTACCAGTTCGATCTCGAGCGGTTCGGCATCCCGGGCAACTTCGTGGCCCGCGGTCTGGCGACCCACGTGTTCAGCTTCGAAACCGACACCGGCATCCCGGGGTCCTTCCCATCGCAGACCGCCGGCGCCAACGGCGGCAGCATCCCGAACTGGAAGGTCTTCGCCACCCAGAGCTGGCAGCTGAACGACCTGACGCTGACGATGACCGAGCGCTTCATCAGCAAGGGGCGCACCAACGTCAACCAGATCGAGTGCGACTTCGGCTCGTGCCCGATCCCGACGGTGCAGTACCCGACGGTGAATGGCAGCGACCTGCCGTCGGCCCTGTATCTGGACATCGGCGCCAGCTACCAGATCCGGCCTGAGCTGCAGGTGTTCGGCAAGGTCGACAACCTGTTCGACAAGGCCCCGCCCCCGGGCGGCGGCGTGTCGCTCTACGACTACTTCGGCCGGATGTATCGCGTCCGCCGGAGGATCAGCATGTAAGACGACGTGCCCCCGGCGGAGGG
>JAEYTM010000018.1 GCA_023434015.1 Pseudomonadota bacterium
CTCGCCGCCAAGGCGAGCCGGATCCTGGCCCGCAGCGGCTTCGACGCCAGTTCCTACGGCGGCCATGCCGTGCGCCAGGTGATCAACTCCTACCCGCGCGACGAGCTGTTCCAGGCCGAGCTGGACGACCTCGTCCCGGTGATCACGACCCTGGCCGGGCTGCGCGAGCGCCGGGTCGTGAAGGCCTTCGTCCGCCGCGACCGGTACGGCCGGTTCGTCACCGCGCAGGTGTACCTGCCGCGCGACCGCTACAACACCCGGGTGCGGCACCGGATCTCGGAGATCCTGCTGGCCGAGCTGGGTGGGGAATCGCTGGAGTACACCCTGCACGTCACCGAGTCGCTGCTCACCCGGTTGTTCTTCGTGATCCGGCTGCCGGCCGGACGCCTGCCCGACGCTCAGCCCGACGCCGCCCGGATCGCCGGGCTCATCGAGGCCGCGACCTGGACCTGGGAGGACGGCTTCCTGCTCGCTGCGGGCGACATGCCCAGCGAGGCTCGCGGGGTCGAGTTCTCCGAGGCCTACCAGGAGGCGACGCCGCCCCAGATCGCGGTCGAGGAACTGCAGATCGCCAACCGGCTGGTCGATGCCGACGACCTGCGCTTCGTGCTGCGCGAGCCGCTGGACTCCGACGACCCCTCCGACGTCCGCCTCACCGTCTTCTCGCTGCGTCCGCTGGAACTGGCGCAGGTGATGCCGCACCTGACCGTGCTCGGGGTCGAGGTGGTCGATGAGCGTCCCTACGACTGGGACCTGCGGGGCCGCCGCGTCCTGCTCTACGACTTCGGCCTGCGGCTGCCGGCGGACGCGCCCCGTCCGGCCGACTGGGACGAGGCGGCGCGGGCCCGGTTCGTCGACGCCTTCGAAGCGTCCTGGCGGGGACGCAGCGAGCCGCGGCTGCTCAACCGGCTGGTGCTCACCGCCGGCCTGACCTGGCAGCAGGTCGCCTGGCTGCGCGGCATCTCCCGCTACCTGCAGCAGGCCGGGGTCGCCTTCAGCCAGCAGTACATCGCCGCCGCCATGCACGCCAACCCCACGCTGGCGGCCGGCCTCGTCGAGGCCTTTGAGACCAAGTTCGACCCGGACGCGTTCCCCGACGACCAGACCAGGGCGAGCGCGCTGGAGGCCTGCTTCGAACGACTGGAAGCCGGGATCGACCAGGTCATCAGCCTCGACCACGACCGCATCCTGCGGACCTTTCTGGCCGTCATCCGGGCGACCGTGCGCACCAACGCCTTCGCCGA
Source organism: Pseudomonadota bacterium (assembly GCA_023434015.1). GTDB lineage: Bacteria > Pseudomonadota > Alphaproteobacteria > Caulobacterales > Caulobacteraceae > Phenylobacterium. The sequence goes on from JAEYTM010000018.1 coordinate 1,245, forward strand.
CCCGCAGGCGCTGGCCTACAAGCTGCTGCCCGGGGAACTGGCGATCCTGCCGGAGCCGCGCCCGGCCTATGAGATCTTCGTGTACTCCCCGCGGGTGCAGGGTGTCCACCTGCGGTTCGGGAAGGTGGCCCGCGGCGGCCTGCGCTGGTCGGATCGGCGGGAGGACTTCCGCACCGAGGTGCTGGGCCTGGTCAAGGCGCAGACGGTGAAGAACACCGTGATCGTCCCGGTCGGCGCCAAGGGCGGCTTCGTCCCCCAGCACCTGCCCGACCCGGCGGTCGACCGCGCCGCCTGGCAGGCCGAGGGAGAGGCCTGCTATCGGCTCTTCGTCGACGCCCTGCTCAGTGTCACCGACAACACCCGCGGCCAGGTCGTCGAGCCTCCCGCCCGGGTGCTTCGCTACGACGGCGACGACCCCTACCTGGTGGTGGCCGCCGACAAGGGGACGGCGGGCTTCTCGGACCTGGCCAACTCGATCTCGCTGGCCCGGGGCTACTGGCTGGGCGACGCCTTCGCCTCCGGCGGCTCCACCGGCTACGACCACAAGGGGATGGGGATCACCGCCCGCGGCGCCTGGGAGTCGGCGCGGCGCCACTTCTACGAGCTGGGCATCGACCCGGCCACGACCGACTTCACCGCCGTCGGCATCGGCGACATGTCGGGCGACGTGTTCGGCAACGGGATGCTGGCCAGCGAGCACCTCCGGCTGGTGGCCGCGTTCGACCACCGCCGGCGGACGGGTGACTTCGCCGTCGGCCGTCAGGTTGTCGGTGATGTCCAGCAGACTCTGCAGGAAGGTCTTGTAGGCGCGGATCCCCTCGGCGCGAATCTCGTCGGGCGCCCCGCCGGCGGGAAGCTGCTTCGGATAGAAGCCGCCCTTGGAACCGACCGGCACGATGACCGCGTTCTTCACCTGCTGCGCCTTCACCAGGCCCAGCACCTCGGTTCGGAAATCATCGCGCCGGTCGGACCAGCGCAGGCCGCCCCGCGCCACCGGGCCGAAGCGCAGGTGCACACCCTCGACATTGACCGCCGAGACGAAGATCTCGCGATAGGGCTTCGGAGCCGGCAGGTCGTCGAGCCGGTCGCTGGCCACCTTGAAGGAGATGTAGGGTTTCGGCGCGCCGTCCGGGCCGGTCTGGTAGAAGTTGGTCCGCTGAATCGCACCGACCAGCAGCGCGAGCCGCCGCAGCACACGGTCGTCGTCCAGGCTGGCGACCTGCTGCAGCGCCTCGACGATCTTGGCCATCAGGGCCTCGCCGCGTCGGGTGCGGGCCTCGAGGTCCTCCCCGGTCGCCGGGTCGAACCGGGTGCGGAACAGGTCGAGGATCAGCCGGGTCACCCCCGGATGAGCGGCCAGGGCGGTCTCCTGCACGCGCTGGCTGGGGTCCAGGCCGGACTGCTGGCGATAGCGCGCCAGCGCGCGGATCAGGGCCGCGTCGCGCCACGGCGTCGACAGCTCCAGCACGAGACGGTTGAAGCCGTCGTTCTCGGCGACGTCTGACCAGACGGCGGCAACGGCGTCTTCGAACACCTGCTTCACTTCGGCGAACACCAGGTGCTCGCCGCGCGGGTCCTCGATCTCGAAATCATGCACCCAGACCGGCGGCAGGCCGGCGCGGGCGAGCGGGAAACCAGCCTCGGCCATCGCCTTGAGGCCCATGTTGTCGAGGATCGGCAGGACGTCGGCCAGGGCGGCGGGCTCGGCCTGCCGGTAGAGCTTGAAGCGGAACTGAAGCTTGCTGTCGCCGGGGGTGCGATAGGCGCGCACCCGGACCGGGTCATCCGGCCCCATGCCGTCGATGACCGCCAGGTCCTCCAGCGCCTCGGCGACGTCGAAGCGGTCGCGATAGCCGGCGGGGAAGCCGTCACGGTGGCGCGACAGGGTCTCGATGACCGCATCCGGCGCCCGGCCGGAAGCGCGCACGGCCGCCTCGAACCGGTCTTCCCAGGTGCGGGCGGTTTCGGCGATCGCCGCCTCGGTCTGCTTGAGGTCCGGCCAGATGTGTTCGCCGCGGGTGAAGCCGATGATGTAGTGGATCCGCGCGAGCGGCGCGTCGGAGAAGGCTGGATAGGAGGCCGAAACCCGGCCGCCATAGGCCTGGGCCAGGATGTGGCCCGCCCGCTCGGCCACGTCGGAATTGTACTGATCGCGCGGCAGGAACAGCAGCACCGAGGCAAACCGGTCGAACGGATCGCGCCGCTCGAACAGCCGCGCCCGCGGGCGGTCGTACAGGTGGAGGATGCCCAGGGCCTGGCCCAGCAGCTCGTCCTCGGTCATCTGGAAGAGTTCGTCGCGCGGGTGGTTCTCGACGATGTTCTTCAGCCGCTTTTCGTTGTGGCTGCCGGGGGCCATCGCCGCCCGCTTCAGCACCCGCGCGACCTTGGCGCGGATCAGCGGCACGGCGCTCGCCGGCCGGTCATAGGCCTCGGCGGTGAACAGGCCGACGAAGCGCACCTCGCCAACCGGGCGGCCGTCTCCGCCGTAGCGCTTCACCCCGACGTAATCCATGTAGGCCCGCCGGTGCACACGGCTGCGGACGTTGGACTTGGCGACGGTCAGCGCCGGGTCGGTGAGCAGCCGATCCTTGACCTGGGCCAGCAGCACGGCGGGCTCGTTCGCGCGGCGCAGCACCGTGCGTTCCGGATCGCGCAGGACGCCGAGACCGTCCTTCGCCTGATAGAGCGGGGCTTCCGGCGCGTAGTCGCCGTTCGGCAGCTTCGGATACTCGTAGCTGCGGGCGCCGAGGAAGACGAACTGCTCCGCCTCCAGCCAGCTCAGGAAGGCGATCTCCTCCTCGGTGGTCTTGTCCGGATGGGCGCGCAGCTCGCTGACCGTGCGTTCCATCAGCTGCAGCATCTGCGGGAAGTCGTCCACGGCGGCGCGGACATCCTTCAGGGTCTCGGTGATCCCGCGAACCAGCGCCGCCTCCCGGTCGGGCCCGACCGGCTCGAGGACCACCTGGATCATCGATTCCCGCTGCTGGGGCCCGCCCGTGCCGCGCTCGCCGTCCGTGCGCGCGACCTCGACGATCGGATGGCTGAGGGCGCGGACCGAAAGGCCCTGGTCGGCGATCTCGGCCATGATGCTGTCGACCAGGAAAGGTGCGTCGTCCTGAACGATCTCCAGCCGGTCGAGGCCTGCGTGTCGTTCACCAATCGCCGGCGCGATCCGGATGGAGGGGCCACGGCCCTTGCGACGGGCGCCGAACCGCCAGAAGTCCGCCAGGTTGGCGGCCAGCTCAGCCGCCGTGATCTCCGGCAGTTCTTCGGGACCGACGTCCTCCGCCGCCTGACGCGCGAAGGCCGCCAGGGCTTCGGGCGCCGGATCCTCGCCCACGGCGGCGATCACCGCGCGCGCCAACGACTGGCCGCCGTGGGCGGCCCGAGGAGTTCTGCTCATGGACTGATCCTTGTCCCCCACACGAGGACGCCGCCGGAGGAGAGTGTCCGGCGGCGTGCGGTTCCGCCGTGGGGGGGCGGCGGACAGCTAGGTGCTCGCTGCGTCCGCAGGCTTGGGGTGCGGACACACCTGCCGCGACCCGAAGAGCCTCGGCGCACATTAGATAGGAAACGCTTTTGCGAAGTGAAGGCCCACCGCTCCGGGCGCGCCCCGCTCCGGCCGGCGGCCAGGCGCGACGCCGACGCGATTCGCCGCAGGGTTGCAGCGGCGTGACGCGGGATAGTGGACCAGGACGCTAACATGGGCTTTCGGAAAGCCTGCTCGATGATCGAGTGGTCGTCCTTACCGGGCTTTGCCATGGAATGGGAGTGTTTTTGCCCCATCTACCGCCGGTATCGGAGAACATTGACCGCCACAAGCGGCTGGCGGCGAAGAAGCGGGGGCGCTAGCCTCGCCGTCTACAGTCCGGAGGTGGCATGAACGACGAACATGGCGTGCTGATTGGAGCCTCCGAGCACCCCGAAATCCTGCGTCTGGACCGGGCCAACCGTCACGGGTTGGTCGCGGGCGCGACCGGGACCGGCAAGACGGTGACCCTGCAAATTCTCGCCCAGGGCCTGTCGGACGCCGGCGTCCCGGTGTTCGCCGCCGATGTGAAGGGCGACCTCTCCGGCATCGCCGCCGCCGGCCAACCGAACTAGAAGATGCTGGCGCGCGCGGCCGGCATGGGCCTGACCATCGCGCCGGCGGCGGCCCCCACCGTCTTCTGGGACCTGTTCGGCGAGCAGGGCCATCCGATCCGCGCCACGGTGTCGGAGATGGGCCCCTTGCTGATCGCCCGCATGCTCGAGCTGAACGAGGTGCAGGAGGGCGTGCTGACGGTGGTGTTCCACGCCGCGGACGCCGAGGGCCTGCTGCTGCTAGACCTCAAGGACCTGCAGGCCGCCCTGTCCTTCGCCGCGGAGAACGCCAAGGCGCTGGGCGCGCGCTACGGCAATGTATCGCCGACGACCGTAGCGACCATCCAGCGCAAGCTGCTGGTGCTGGAAACGCAAGGCGGGGCCAATCTGTTTGGCGAGCCGGCGCTGCAGCTCTCGGACCTGATGCGCACCGACGGCTCCGGCCGCGGCTATGTCAGCATCCTGGCCGCCGACCGGCTTATCGCCAGCCCGCAGCTCTACGCCACCTTCCTGCTCTGGCTGATGAGCGAGCTGTTCGAGGAACTGCCTGAGGTGGGCGATCCTGATAAGCCCCGCCTCGCGTTCTTCTTCGACGAGGCGCACCTTTTGTTCCGCGACGCGCCGAAGCCGCTGCTGGAGAAGGTCGAGCAGGTCGTCCGGCTGATCCGCTCGAAGGGCGTCGGGGTCTATTTCGTCCCCCAGAACCCGGCCGCCGTGCCGGAGACGGTGCTCGGCCAGCTCGGCAACCGCATCCAGCATGCGCTGCGCGCCTATACGCCGATGGAACAACGCGGCCTGCGCGCCGCCGCCGCCTCCTTCCGGCCCAACCCCGCCTTCGACACCGCCGAAACCATCCAGCAGCTCGGCGTCGGTGAGGCCCTGGTCTCGGTGCTGGACGAGAAGGGGGCCCCGACGGTCGTGCAGCGGACCCTCGTCCGGCCGCCGGCCTCGCGCCTGGGACCGCTGACCTCCGACGAGCGCGCCGCGGTGATGGCCCAGAGCCCGGTCCGCGGCCTCTACGACCAGGCGCGCGACCGCGAATCCGCCTTCGAGATGCTGCAGGCCCGCGCCGCCCAGGCGGCGGCGGCGGCTTCGACGCCAGAGCCCGAGCCGAAGGCCAAGGCCGCGCCGCGCGCCGCCCAGCCGCGCGCCTCCAACCGCCAGTCGATGACCGAGGCCTTCGCCAAGGCCATGGTCCGCAC
>JAEYTM010000061.1 GCA_023434015.1 Pseudomonadota bacterium
CAAAGCCAGCAGGCATAAAAAACCGCGGCCGCCCGGTGGGGCGGCCGCGTTGGGTCTTGCGATCGGTCCGGCGCTTACTTCGGGGCCGGTTCGGTCGTGGCCGCGCCGGTGGCGGGCGGGGTCGCCATCGGGTCGGCGGGCGCAGCCGGATCGACCGGAGTCGCCGGCGCCATGGCGTCGGCCGGCGGCGTGGTGGCCATGGCGTCGACCGGAGCGGTGGCCGCGGCGTCGGTCGCCGGCGGGGCCGCGGCTTCTTCCGTCTTCGGCGAGCAGGCCGAGAGGCTGACGGCGAGGACGGCGGCGGCGGTGACCGAAGTCAGAATGCGAAGCTTCATGGAATGTCTCCCCTGGAGGACTATCCCCCGACGGCGGCGACTCTTACACAGCTTTAGATGTTCCCGAAATCGTGATCGCGCGGGCCTGCGGTTTTTCGCCCCAGGCGCTGTCGATTTCGCCACCTCTGCCCGTTAGGCGGACCTAATCCGACGGAGAACCAGATGACGAAGCGCGTACGCAAGGCGGTCCTGCCGGTGGCCGGCTTGGGAACCCGGGTGCTGCCGGGGGCCAAGACCACGCCGAAGAACATGCTGAACGTCGTGGATCGTCCGATCCTGTCCTACATCGTCGAAGAGGCCCGGGCGGCGGGGATAGAGCATTTCGTCTTCATCGTCGGCCGGGGCCAGGGGGCCATCGAGGACTATTTCGACGCCAATCCGGAGATCGAGGGCGTACTTGAGGCCAAGGGCAAGCTCGATATCCTGGACGAGGTCCGTCGCGATCTGCCGCAGCCTGGCCAGATGAGCTTCGTGCGCCAGATGGCGCCGCTCGGCCTCGGCCATGCGGTGTGGTGCGCCCGGGACATCGTCGGCGACGAACCCTTCGCCGTGATGCTGCCTGACATGCTGATGGCCGCCGGCACGCCGGCCCTGGCCCAGGCGGTCGCCGCCTATGAGCGCGTCGGGGGCAATGTCGTGGTCGTCGAACCGGCCCCCGAGGGCGAGGCGCACAAGTACGGCATCGTCGCCCTGGACCGGACCGCCGACGCCGCCGGCGACGGGCGGCTGAACCGCATGACCGGCATGGTCGAGAAACCGCCCGCCGGGACCGAGCCGTCCAACCTGTTCATCTCCGGCCGCTACATCCTCCAGCCCGAGATCTTCGAGATTCTCGCCACCCAGGCGCGCGGCGCCGGGGGCGAGATTCAGCTCACCGACGGCATGGCCGCGCTGATGGCCCGCCAGGACTTCCATGCCCTGGAGTATGAGGGGACCACCTATGACTGCGGCGACAAACTCGGTCTGTTGAGGGCCAATGTGGCCTTCGCCCTGCGCCACCCGGACCTCGGCGAGGCCGCCCGGGAAGCCCTCCAGGCCCTGCTCTAGACACCGCCGGCCGGGGCTTCCGCAAGCGGCCCAGCCGCGCTACCCCTTCTGCGGGGGGCGGATTGCGGAGCGGCGATGCGCGTACTGATACTCGGCGGCGACGGCTTCTGCGGCTGGCCGACAGCCCTGCACCTTTCCCAGCGCGGCTGGGAGGTGAGCATCGTCGACAACGGCTCGCGCCGGCGGATCGACGAAGAGCTGGGAGCCGGCTCGCTGACGCCCATCGCATCGCTGCCAGATCGCGTCGCGGCCTGGCGCGAGGTCTCGGGCCGGCGGATCGGCCACCACGACCTGACGCTCGGTAAGGATTACGACGCCCTGCTGGCGCTGCTGAAGGCCTGGCGGCCGGACGCGGTGGTGCATTTCGCCGAGCAGCGGGCCGCGCCCTATTCGATGAAGTCGGCCCGGCATAAGCGCTACACCGTCGACAACAACCTCAACGCGACGAACGACATCCTGGCGGCCATTGTCGACTGCGGGCTGGACATTCACCTCGTCCACCTCGGGACCATGGGCGTGTACGGCTACGGGACGGCGGGGAGGGCCATTCCCGAGGGCTATCTGACCGTCCGGATGGAGACGGCGGACGGCTGGGCGGAACGGGAGATTCTCTATCCGGCCAGCCCGGGGTCGATCTACCACCTGACCAAGACCCAGGACGCGCTGCTGTTCCAGTTCTACGCCCGCAACGACCACCTGCGGATCACCGACCTGCACCAGGGGATCGTCTGGGGGACCCAGACCGAGGAGACGCGGATGGATCCCCGGCTGGTCAACCGGTTCGACTACGACGGGGACTATGGCACCGTGCTCAACCGCTTCCTGATGCAGGCGGCGATCGGCCATCCCCTCACTGTCCACGGGGCCGGCGGTCAGACACGCGCCTTCATCAACATCCAGGACACCGTGCGGTGCGTGGAGCTGGCGCTGACCCACCCGCCGGCGCGAGGCGAACGGGTGAAGGTGATGAACCAGATGACCGAATGCCGCCGGGTCGGCGAGCTGGCGCAGATGGTCGCGGGCCTCACGGGCGCGGAGATCGCCCACCTGCCCAATCCGCGCCAGGAGGCCGACGAGAACGAGCTTCTGGTGGAGAACCGCCGCCTGCTGGGCTACGGCCTCGATCCCATCACCCTGGAAGAGGGCCTGTTGCTGGAAGTGACCGAGATCGCCCGCCGCTATGCGGATCGCGTGAACCTGAGCAAGATTCCCTGCCTGTCCTGCTGGAACGCCGAACGCGCGGCCGCCGCACAGGCCCGCGCCGAAACCGTGGCCGCGGAATAGCTTGCGCCTCTTCGTCTTCGGCTACGGCTACAGCGGTGCGGCCCTGGCGGCCCGTCTGCGTCCCGCCGGCTGGTCGGTCGCCGCAACGGCGCGCGATCCGGCGGGCGCGGCGCGGATCGCCGCCCTGGGAGTAGAGCCGGTCGGGATCGACAACCGGGAAGCCCTGGCGCGGGCGCTGGGAGAGACGCGGGCGGTGCTTGTCAC
>JAEYTM010000214.1 GCA_023434015.1 Pseudomonadota bacterium
CCTTTCCGTCGCGGACCTCACGCGCGCCGAACGCGACGCGTGCCAGGAACGGCTGGGTCAGGGCGCGGAGTCCGCGCCGTTCCTCGCCGCGCCGATGTCGCCGACGCGGCGGGCCGAACTGGAGGCCGCCGCCAGCCGCAGGGACGCGGCGATCCGGGCCCGGGAGGCGCCCCTGGCCAACGCCGGCCGGCCGCCGCAGGCCGAGCCCCAGGACTACAGCGGCGAGCCCTACATCACCGGCTCAGGGCAGTCGGCGATCGGCGCGGCGAGCCACCCGCCGAGCAAGCGCGCGGCGCGCAAGCTGGACCAGCTTCCGCCATAGGTCTGGCTGACCGCTTGACCGGCCGGCTCAGTCGAAGATGTCGAAGATGTCGAAGCCCTTCTTCTTCTTCCGGTAGTGGTAGCTGTCGTCGTAGCGGTGCCGGCCCTGGCCGGGATCGTAGGGATGCTGCTGTTTCCAGGCGTCGGGATTGCGATGGAAGTCCTGCACCTCGCGGTCGAAGCGCTGCCGGTCCTGCTCCTGACCAGCCGCGTTCTGGCGCACGTCGCCGAGGATCTTCTCCAGTTCACCGCGGTCCAGCCAGATGCCACGGCAGCTGGGGCACATGTCGAGCTCGACGCCCTGACGGTTCACGTTCTGCATCGAGACGTTGCAGTTGGGGCAGAGCAGCAGCGGCACGGGGACGTCCTCCTGAGTAGAACGCTGGTTCGCCGCAGCCTTGCGGCGAAATCAAGGCGACGCTTGCCGCCCCGTTCGGCGGAACGGCCCACTCGCCGCCGCCAAAACAAAACGGCCCGGGATCGCTCCCAGGCCGTTCCGTACGCTTACTGACTGGAGACCTTAGGACTCGACCTTCTCGGCGTCCGCCTCGGCCTCGGCCGCGATGGATTCCGGCAGCGGCTCCATGGCCTGCTCGCGGCTGGCCGTGAGGGCCTCGTCGCGCTTGGCGGCGATCCGCTGCAGGTTGCGCAGGTAGGAGCCCGTGCCCGCCGGGATGAGCCGGCCGACGATGACGTTCTCCTTGAGGCCTTCGAGGGTGTCGATCTTGCCCTGCACCGAGGCTTCGGTGAGCACCCGGGTCGTCTCCTGGAAGGAGGCGGCCGAGATGAAGCTGCGCGTCTGCAGCGAGGCCTTGGTGATCCCGAGCAGCACCGGCTGGGTGATCGCCGGGCGGCCGCCGCGGGCTTCCGTCTTGGCGTTTTCCTCGTCGACGTCCGCCTTGTCGAGGTGGTCGCCCTTAAGAAGGCCGGTGTCGCCGGGCTCAAGGATCTCGAGCTTCTGCAGCATCTGGCGGACGATCGTCTCGATGTGCTTGTCGTTAATCGGCACGCCCTGGAGCCGGTAGACTTCCTGGATCTCGTTGACCAGGAACTCGGCCAGCGCCTCGATGCCCTGGATCCGCAGGATGTCGTGCGGGTCCGGGTTGCCGTCGATGAGGTATTCGCCCTTGCGGATCACGTCGCCGTCGTGAACTGCGATGTGCTTGCCCTTGGGGATCAGAAACTCGACCGGTTCACCACCATCCTCGGGGGTGATCTTGATCCGGCGCTTGTTCTTGTAGTCCCGCCCGAATTCGACGCGGCCGTCCATTTCGGCGATCACCGCGCAGTCCTTCGGACGGCGGGCCTCGAACAGTTCGGCCACCCGCGGCAGACCGCCGGTGATGTCCCGCGTCTTGGCGCTTTCGGTGGGGATACGGGCCATGACCTCGCCCGGCTTCACCTCGTCCCCGTCGCCGATGGACAGAACCGCGCCCACCGGAAGCAGATAACGGGCCTCGCCGCCGTTGGAGATGCGCTTGTAGGCGCCGTCCTCGCCGATCACCGCCATGGCCGGACGCAGGTCCGAACCCTTGGTGGAGGCGCGCCAGTCGATGACCACGCGGTTGGAGATGCCGGTGGCCTCGTCGGCTTCCTCACGGACCGACATGTTCTCCACCAGGTCTTCAAACCGCACGCGGCCGCCGACTTCGGTGATGATCGGGGTGGTGTAGGGGTCCCATTCGGCGAGGCGCTGGCCACGCTTGACCGTCTCGCCGTCCTTGACGCGCAGGCGCGCGCCGTAGGGCGGCTTGTAGGCTTCGCGCTCCTTGCCATCGACGAGGATCGTCAGCGACAGATTGCGGCTCATGCCGATCAGGTGGCCGTCCGAGTTCACCACGGTGTTGCCACCGGAGATCTTCACCACGCCGTCGTTGCCGCTTTCGAAGAACGACTGCTCGGCCACCTGGGCGGTGCCGCCGATGTGGAAGGTCCGCATGGTCAGCTGGGTGCCCGGCTCGCCGATCGACTGGGCGGCGATGACGCCCACGGCCTCGCCAATGTTCACCGGCGTGCCGCGGGCCAGGTCGCGACCGTAGCAGGCGCCGCAGACGCCGATCTTGGACTCGCAGGTCAGCACAGAGCGGATCTTCACCGACTGCACGCCCGCAGCTTCCACCAGGTCGACCTGGTTTTCGTCCAGATAGGTGTCCGCCGGCACGATGACCTCGCCGCCCGGCTCCTTGATGTCCTCGGCCGCGAAGCGACCCAGGATCCGCAGGCCGAGCGAGACGAGCACGTCGCCGCCTTCGACCACGGCGCGCAGCGTGATGCCCCGCGTGGTGCCGCAGTCTTCCTCGGTGATGATGCAGTCCTGGGCCACGTCGACCAGACGACGCGTCAGATAACCGGAGTTGGCGGTCTTCAGCGCGGTGTCGGCCAGGCCCTTACGGGCGCCGTGGGTGGAGTTGAAGTACTCCTGGACGGTCAGGCCTTCCTTGAAGTTCGAGATGATCGGCGTCTCGATGATCTCGCCGGAGGGCTTGGCCATCAGGCCGCGCATCCCGCCGAGCTGCTTCATCTGAGCCTGAGAGCCCCGGGCGCCGGAGTTCGACATCATGAAGATCGAGTTGATCTCGCCCTCACGGCCGCTGGCGTCCTTCGCCGAGGTGGAGACCTCGGCCATCATCTCGTCGGCGACCCGGTCGGTGGCCTTCGCCCAGGCGTCGACGACCTTGTTGTACTTCTCGCCCTTGGTGATCAGGCCGTCGGCGTACTGCTGCTCGTACTCTTCCACGAGCTTGCGCGTCTCTTCGACGATAGGCGCCTTGCGCTGCGGGATGACGATGTCGTCCTTACCGAAGGAGATGCCGGCCTTGGCCGCCTCGCGGAAGCCGAGACGCATGATCTGGTCGGCGAAGATGACCGTCGCCTTCTGACCGCAGTGCCGGTAGACGGTGTCGATCAGGTTGGCGATTTCCTTCTTCGTGAGGTTCTTCTCAAGAAGACGGTGGCCGACCGCCGGATGCTGCGGGAACAGCGCGGCGATCTTCATCCGGCCGGGCGAGGTCTCGATGACCTTGCGGACCAGATTGCCGTCGGCGTCCATCTCGGTGTGACGGGCGCGGATCTTCGAATGCAGCGAGACCACGCCGGCGTCGAGCGCCTGTTCGATCTCGTTGAGATCGGCGAACGCCTTGCCTTCGCCCGGCTCGCCTTCGCGGATCAGCGACAGGTAGTAGAGGCCGAGGACGATGTCCTGCGATGGCACGATGATCGGTCGACCGTTGGCCGGCGACAGGATGTTGTTCGTGCTCATCATCAGCACGCGCGCTTCAAGCTGAGCCTCCAGCGAGAGCGGCACGTGGACCGCCATCTGGTCGCCGTCGAAGTCGGCGTTGAAGGCGGCGCAGACCAGCGGGTGAAGCTGGATCGCCTTGCCCTCGATCAGCTTGGGCTCGAACGCCTGGATGCCCAGGCGGTGCAGGGTCGGCGCGCGGTTCAGCAGCACAGGGTGTTCGCGGATCACCTCGTCGAGGATGTCCCAGACCGCCGGCTGCTCACGCTCCACCATGCGCTTGGACTGCTTGACGGTGCCCGAGAGGCCCTTGGCGTCCAGGCGCGCGTAGATGAACGGCTTGAACAGCTCCAGCGCCATCTTCTTCGGCAGGCCGCACTCGTGCAGCTTCAGGTCCGGGCCGACCACGATGACCGAGCGGCCCGAGTAGTCGACGCGCTTGCCGAGCAGGTTCTGGCGGAACCGGCCCTGCTTGCCCTTCAGCATGTCGGCCAGCGACTTCAGCGGACGCTTGTTGGCGCCGGTGATGACGCGGCCGCGACGGCCGTTGTCGAAGAGGGCGTCGACGGCTTCCTGCAGCATCCGCTTCTCGTTGCGGATGATGATGTCCGGCGCGCGCAGCTCGATCAGCCGCTTCAGGCGGTTGTTGCGGTTGATGACCCGCCGATACAGGTCGTTCAGGTCGGAGGTGGCGAAACGGCCGCCGTCCAGCGGCACCAGCGGACGCAGTTCCGGCGGGATGACCGGAACCACGCTGAGGATCATCCACTCGGCCTTGTTGCCGCTCTCGATGAAGCTCTCGATGAGCTTGAGACGCTTGGACGTCTTCTTCAGCTTCATCTCGGAGGTGGTGGTGAGCAGTTCCTCGCGGAGACGGTCGGCCTCCTTGTTGAGGTCGATGGCCTTCAGCAGGCCCTGGACCGCCTCGGCGCCGATCTCGGCGGTGAAGCTGTCATCGCCGAACTCGTCCTGGAAGCGCATGTAGTCGTCTTCCGACAGCAGCTGGTGCTGCTTCAGCGGGGTCAGACCCGGCTCGGTGACGATGTAGTACTCGAAGTACAGGACCCGCTCGATGTCCTTCAGGGCCATGTCGAGCATCATGGCGATGCGCGAGGGCAGGCTCTTCAGGAACCAGATGTGGGCGACCGGGCTGGCGAGCTCGATGTGGCCCATGCGCTCGCGGCGCACGCGGGCCAGGGTGACTTCCACCCCGCACTTCTCGCAGATGATGCCCTTGTATTTCATGCGCTTGTACTTGCCGCACAGGCACTCGTAGTCCTTCGTCGGACCGAAAATCCGAGCGCAGAACAGGCCGTCACGCTCCGGCTTGAACGTGCGGTAGTTGATCGTCTCGGGCTTCTTGATCTCGCCGAACGACCACGAACGGATCTTTTCGGGCGAGGCCAGAGCGATGCGGATCTGGTCGAAGGTCGGGGCGGCCTGGACCGGATTGAAGATATTCAGGACTTCCTGGTTCATGGAACTTCCAGTTCGTCAGTAATTCAAAAGGCGACGGGGAGAGGCTGACGGCCCCTCCCCTCGCGCAAGCGAGAGCGGCGGTCTCCCGCGCTTAGCTGTTCTCCAGCTCCACGTTCAGGCCGAGGGAACGCATTTCCTTGACCAGAACGTTGAAGCTTTCCGGAATGCCTGCCTCGAACGTGTCGTCCCCGCGGACGATCGACTCGTAGACCTTGGTCCGCCCGGCGACGTCGTCGGACTTCACCGTCAGCATCTCCTGCAGGGTGTAGGCGGCGCCGTAGGCTTCCAGCGCCCAGACCTCCATTTCCCCGAAGCGCTGACCGCCGAACTGCGCCTTGCCGCCCAGCGGCTGCTGGGTGACCAGGCTGTAGGGGCCGATCGAGCGGGCGTGGATCTTGTCGTCCACCAGGTGGTGCAGCTTCAGCATGTAGATGTAGCCGACGGTGACCGGACGCTTGAACTGCTCCCCGGTCTGGCCGTCGTACAGGTACGACTGGCCCGAACGGTCGAGACCGGCCTTCTCCAGCAGGTTCTCGATGTCGTCGATGTGCGCGCCGTCGAACACCGGGGTGGCGAAGGGGATGCCCTTCGACAGGTTCCGGGCGAGCTCGACCAGCTCCTCATCGCTTTCCGGCAGTTCGACATCCTTGCCGTAGACGTCGGTCAGGTGGTCGACGATGGCCTTGCGCTGACCGCCGCCCTGCCAGGCTTCCAGCAGGTCGGCGACCTGCTTGCCCAGGCCGGCCGCGGCCCACCCCAGGTGGGTTTCGAAGATCTGACCGACGTTCATGCGCGAGGGCACGCCCAGCGGGTTCAGCACGATGTCCACGTTGGTGCCGTCGGCCAGATACGGCATATCCTCGATCGGCAGGATCTTGGAGATGACGCCCTTGTTGCCGTGGCGGCCGGCCATCTTGTCGCCCGGCTGCAGCTTGCGCTTCACAGCCACGAACACCTTGACCATCTTCATCACGCCCGGCGGCAGTTCGTCGCCGCGCTGGAGCTTGTCGACCTTGTCCTCGAAGCGACGGTCCAGGCGCTTGCGGGCTTCGTCGAACTGACGGCGCATGGCCTCCAGCTCGCCCATCACCTTTTCGTCGTCGAGCGCGATCTGCCACCACAGGCCGGGGGCGATGTCGTCCAGCTTCTCGGCGCTGATCTCGCCGCGGCCCAGGCCCTTGGGACCCGAGACGGCGGTCTTGCCGACCAGGAGCTGGCGCAGGCGTGACGTCATGTTGCGGTTCAGGATCGCGAACTCGTCGTCGCGGTCCTTGCCCAGCCGGTCGATCTCGGCCCGTTCGATGGCCAGGGCGCGTTCGTCCTTATCGACGCCGTGGCGGTTGAACACCCGGACCTCGACGATGGTCCCCGCGACGCCCGGGGGCAGGCGCAGGGAGGTGTCGCGGACGTCCGAGGCCTTCTCGCCGAAGATGGCGCGCAGCAGCTTCTCTTCCGGCGTCATCGGGCTTTCGCCCTTCGGCGTGACCTTGCCGACCAGGATGTCGCCCGGACGGACTTCGGCGCCGATGTAGACGATGCCGGCCTCGTCGAGGTTCTTCAGAGCTTCCTCACCCACGTTCGGAATATCGCGGGTGATTTCCTCCTGGCCCAGCTTGGTGTCGCGGGCCATGACCTCGAACTCCTCGATGTGGATCGAGGTGAAGACGTCGTCCTTGACGATGCGCTCGTTGATGAGGATCGAGTCCTCGAAGTTGTAGCCGTTCCA
>JAEYTM010000227.1 GCA_023434015.1 Pseudomonadota bacterium
GCCTCGGCGTCCGGCGTTCGCGTCGGGTCGGTGAAGAACAGCAGGGCGGGCAGCCCCTTCCGCCCCGCCCCGGCGCGCTTTAAGACGCCGGTCGGCAGCAGGCTGGCTGTCCTCGCCAAGGTCCAGAACCCCTCCGGAATGGCCGTTTCTCCTCAAGACCCCGCCCAGTCGTACACCGACGTCGTGGCCCGGATCGCCCGCGCGGCGCAAGCCTGCGGCCGCGCGCCGGCCGATATCACCCTGGTGGCCGTCTCCAAGACCCAGCCCTGGGAGGCCGTCGAGCCGGTGCTGGCGGCCGGCCAGCGGGTGTTCGGCGAGAACCGGGTGCAGGAGGCCATGGCCCGCTGGGAGGGCCGCGCCGAGGGACTGACGCTGCACCTGATCGGGCCGCTGCAGTCCAACAAGGCCAAGGAGGCGGTCTCCTTCTTCGACGTGGTCGAGACCCTCGACCGCGGCAAGCTGGCCCGCGCCCTGGCCGATGAGGTGCAGAAACAGGGCCGCCGCCCGCGCATCTATGTGCAGGTCAACACCGGCGAGGAGGCCCAGAAGGCCGGCGTAATCCCGCGTGAGGCCGACGACTTCATCGCCGCCGCCCGCAAGGTCTACGGCCTGGAGCCCGAGGGCCTGATGTGCATTCCCCCGCTGGGCGAGCCGGCCGGGCCGCACTTCGCCCTGCTGGCCCGGATCGCCGAGCGCAACGGTCTGTCCAGGCTGTCGATGGGCATGAGCGGCGATTTCGAGACCGCCATCCGCTTCGGCGCGACCAGCGTCCGGGTCGGTTCGGCCCTGTTCGGGTCGCGCGCCGACTAAGCGCGGATCTCCAGGGTGTCGCCCGGGCGGGCGGCGCTCAGCAGCGCCTCCAGGTCGGGCCGCGCCAGCGCCACGCAGCCCTGGGTCGGCGAATAGTCCGGCCGCGCCAGGTGCAGGAAGATGCACGAGCCCATCCCCGCGACCGGAGGGTCGTCGTTGTGACCCAGCACCACGACGATGTCGTAGATGCCGTCCTCGCGCCACATCGCCTCGGCGCTGGCCGGGTAGGGCAGGGCCACCGGCCGGTTGTAGGCGGCGTCGTCCGGAGCGTCGCACCAGCCGTCGTCGCGGCCGATGGCGGCCAGTGGCAGGGCGGTCTGCGGCGCGGGGCCACGGTCGGGGCGCCACAGCACCCGGCGGATCGGCCAGACGCCGGCCGGCGAGGCGCCGTCGCCCTCGCGCTTGTCGGCGGCGGGGATCACGCCGGCGGGCCCGAGGGCGCACCGGACCCGGCGTCCGCCCAGGTCGAGCCAGCCGTCGCCAGTGGCGAGGTAGTTCACGGCCAAGCCTCCGAAACTTGCCCTTGGGGGGCGCTACGGTGCATGGTCCGGCGCATGGCTCAACGCAAGACCCTACTCATCGTCGACGATGATGCGGACCTTCGCGGGGCGGTCGCCGAACAGCTCCAGGCTGAGGATTTCAACGCCGTCGAGGCCGCTACGGCCACGGAAGGCGTGCGCCTCGCCAAGGAACAGCGGCCCGACCTCATCCTGCTGGACGTCGATCTCCCCGACATGGACGGCCGCGAGGCCTGCAAACAGATGCGCGCGGAGGGCGTCGCCGCCCCGGTGATCATGCTGACCGCCGCGGCGGAGGACGACGACGCCATCCGCGGCCTGGATTCCGGCGCCAACGACTACGTCACCAAGCCCTACAAGTTCGCCGTCCTGCTCGCCCGCATCCGCGCCCAGTTGCGCAGCCACGAGCAGTCGGAGGGGGCGGTGTTCCGCCTCGGCGGCTACGAGTTCCGGCCGGCCGCGAAGATGCTGCTCGACGACGGCGGCAAGAAGATCCGGCTGACCGAGAAGGAGACCAACATCCTGAAGTACCTCTACCGGGCCGGCGACAAGCCGGTGTCGCGCGAGGAGCTTCTGGCCGAGGTCTGGGGCTACAACGCCGGGGTCACCACTCACACCCTGGAGACCCACGTCTATCGCCTGCGCCAGAAGATCGAGCCGGAGCCGGCGAACGCCCGCCTGCTGCTGACCGAATCCGGCGGCTACCGCCTGGCGCCCTAGCCTTAGAGCATCAGGTCGGCGGTCACCGGGGCGTGGTCGCTGGGCCGCTCCCAGGCGCGGACGTCGTCGTGGATGCGGCTGGCGGCTGAGCCGGTGTGGAACGCCGCCGCCTTCAGCCCGGGGGTCACCAGGATGTGATCGAGCCGCAGGCCGCGGTTCGACTTGCGGAAGTCGGCGGCCCGGTAGCTCCACCAGGAGGCCAGCTTCTCCGGCTCCGGCGTCTGCGCGCGGGGCAGGTCGATGAAGCCGAGCGACGCCTTAAGCGCCTCCATCGCCGCCACCTCGACGGGGGTATGGCTGACGATCTTCGACATGTAGCGGTGGTTCCAGACGTCGAACTCGCCGGGCGCGACGTTGAGGTCGCCGACGATGGCCAGCGGCGCGGCCGGATCGCGCTTGGCCAGCTCGGCGGTCAGTTTCTCGTAGAAATCGAGCTTGTGGTCGAACTTCGGGTTCAGCTCGCGGTCGGGCACATCGCCGCCGGCCGGGATGTAGAAGTTGTGGATCTCGACGCCGGCCACGCTCGCCCCGACGCAGCGGGCGTGACCCTCGCGGCAGACGTCGAGAGGCGCGGCGTCCTCCAGCGGCAGGCGCGAGGCGATCGCCACCCCGTGCCAGCCCTTCTGCCCGGCGATCTTCAGGTGCGGCAGGCCCATCTCGACGAAGGCCTCGCGCGGGAACTCGCCCTCGCGGCACTTGATCTCCTGCAGGCAGATGACGTCCGGCGCCTGTTCGGCGACGAACCGCGCCACCTGTTCGGCGCGCAGGCGCACGGAGTTGACGTTCCAGGTGCAGAGTCGAAGGCGCATGGCGGCTCACATAGGGCGCTGCGGGTCGGAAGGGAACGGCGGGCAAAGAAACGCCCGGGCACTGGAGAAGCCCGGGCGTCAAAGTGGTCTCTCATGCCGCTGCCGGGAGGGGATAGGTTCCGGCACGGATCCGTCTACGCATCGGCGCCGACGGCCTAGTGGCAATATGGCAACGACTGCTCACAAACGTCAAGTGACCGGTTTGTTAAGGCTTGCCTGTTGTCCTTTTGTCACATTTTGGCGCGACCCGGAGCCCGCGGGCGCGGATCCTTGAGGACGAACAGGGCAGGGTCGAGGCCGGAGGCCCGCTCCAGGTTGGCGAGCTGCACCCGCGTGCTGCGGCGCTGGGCGTCGGTCACCGTCCAGCCGACCAGGCTGATCGGCGAGTCGGTGAAGGTCAGGGTGATCTCGCCGGCGGTCTGCTTGTTCCCGTCGCGGGCGGTGATGGTGAAGCCGTCGGCCAGCCGGCTGACGCGGGTGACGCTGACGCCACGGTCGAAGCGGATGTTCTTGGCCAGGAACAGCGACAGCGGCGTCGACATCAGCGGGTACTTGTCGAAGGTCTTCAGCCGGCTGTCGGCGACCGACACGGCCGAGCCGTCGGAAACCACCAGCAGGCCCGAGGGGGCGTCATAGGCGAATCGCGCCTTGCCCGGCCGTTTCAGATGCACCGTGCCGCGGCTGGTGGCGCCGCGCGCGTCGGTCTGCACGAAGCGGGCCTTGGCTTCGGACAGGCCCTGCAGATAGGCCGTGGCCCGTTCGACCAGCGCCTTGTCGGCGGCGGACAGCGGCGTGGCCTGGGCCGCGGCGAGGCCGGGGACGAGGACCGGCGCCGGCAGGGCGGCGAGCGCCAGGGTCAGGCTGCGGCGGGTGAGGCTCATGCGACGAAGGACTCCAGGTTCGCGCCGACCCTATGGGATCGCCCGGGGCGCCAATAGGGCGGTAAAGTGGTGGTCCGGGCAACGCCGCAGCGTCCGGCCCGTTCCGCAGATATGGATCCGATCGCCGACCTGGAAGCCCGCATGGCCAAGGCCGTGGCGGACGAGGACTTCGAAACCGCCGGGCTGCTGCGCGACGCCATCGCGCGGCTGAAGGCCGGGGAGTCCAACCTTCGGCCCCAGGTGCCCGGCCGCATGGGCCTGGGCTCGAGCCAGGAGGACTACGTCCGCGATCCGGCCCGCCCGCTGCCGAAGAAGCCCGACCCGATGACCAGCGGCCATCGGCCCGGAGGCCGGCGGCGCTAGCGGCTAGGGTGGGGCCCCGACCAGGATCTCGCGCTTGCCGGCGTGGTTGGCCGGGCCGACCACGCCCTCGTTCTCCATCCGCTCGATCAGCGAGGCGGCGCGGTTGTAGCCGATCTGCAGGCGGCGCTGGACGTAGCTGGTCGAGGCCTTGCCGTCGCGCGTGACGATGGCCACGGCGCGGTCGTAGAGGTCGTTGGAATCGCCGGTGTCGCCGCCGAAGCCGAGGTTCGGGCCCTCGTCGTCCTCCTCGTCGCCGCCGGCGGTGACTTCCTCCAGATATTGCGGCTGGCCCTGGTCGCGCAGGAACTTGGCCACCGTCTCGACCTCGCCGTCGGAGACGAACGGGCCGTGCAGGCGGGTGATCCGCCCGCCGCCGGCCATGTAGAGCTGGTCGCCCTGGCCCAGCAGCTGTTCGGCGCCCTGTTCGCCGAGGATGGTGCGGCTGTCGATCTTGGAGGTGACCTGGAAGGAGATCCGGGTCGGGAAGTTGGCCTTGATGGTGCCGGTGATCACGTCCACCGACGGGCGCTGGGTGGCCATGATCACATGGATGCCGGCGGCGCGGGCCATCTGGGCCAGCCGCTGGACCGCGCCCTCGATGTCCTTGCCGGCGACCATCATCAGGTCGGCGACCTCGTCGATGATCACCACCAGGAACGGCATCGGCTCCGGATCGAGCCGCTCGCTCTCGTAGACCGGCCGGCCGGCGTCGTCGAAGCCGGTCTGCACCGTGCGCTCGAAGTGCTCGCCCTTGGCCACCGCCTCGCGGGCCCGCTCATTGTAGGAGGCGACGTTGCGGACGCCGATCTTGGACATCCGCCGATAGCGGTCCTCCATCTCCCGCACCGCCCACTTCAGGGCGACGATGGCCTTCTTCGGGTCGGTGACGACCGGAGCCAGCAGGTGCGGGATGCCGTCGTAGACCGACAGCTCAAGCATCTTCGGGTCGATCATGATCATCCGGCACTGCTCGGGCGGCAGGCGGTAGAGGATCGACAGGATCATGGCGTTGACGCCCACCGACTTGCCGGAGCCGGTGGTCCCGGCGATCAGCAGGTGGGGCATCTTGGCGAGGTCGGCGATGTAGGGCTCGCCGCCGATGGTCTCGCCCAGGGCCATGGGCAGGCTCTGGCCGCCCTTCTCGTATTCCGGCGAGGCCAGCAGGTCGCGCAGATAGACCGTCTCGCGCCGGGCGTTGGGCAGTTCGATGCCGATGGCGTTGCGGCCGGGCACGACCGAGACGCGGCAGGCGGCGACGCTCATCGAGCGGGCGATGTCGTCGGACAGGGCGACGACCCGCGCCGACTTCACCCCGGCGGCGGGCACCAGTTCATAGAGGGTGACCACCGGCCCGGGCCGGATCTGGTCGACCTGGCCGCGCACGCCGAACTCGGCCAGCACGCTTTCCAGAAGCTGGGCGTTCTGGCGCAGGGCGCCCTCGTCGAACTGGGCGGCGCGGGCCTTGGGCTTGGCCAGCATCGACAGTTCCGGAAGCATGAAACCGCCCGGCTTGACGAAGTCGAAGGTCGACTGGGCCTCGCGCTGCTCGCGCGGGCTCTCCTTGGGCGGCGGCTTGGGCGCCTTGACCTTGAGCTGCGGGCCCGCCGATTCCGCTTCGGCGACCGCGCCGATGGGGACCGGGACAGCGTCGGCTTCGGTCTCGGCCAGGGGGGCGGGACCGGGCGGAGCCACGGCCTTCTCGCGACGGGCGACCCGGCTGGCCGGCTCGGGGCGGACGGCGGGCTTCGGCTTCGGCTGCAGGACGGCGCGGTGCCAGTCGCCGGCGGCGCGCAGGTCCAGGCGGTTGAGGCCGAAGGCGTAGCCC
>JAEYTM010000299.1 GCA_023434015.1 Pseudomonadota bacterium
ATGGTCGGGCGCCGCCTGGCGGGCCACGGAAACCACCGCCGCGAACACGACCGGATCGTCGCGCTCGGCCGCGGCGTCGATCATCGCGCGGATCGAGGCGGGAAGGGCTTCGGTGGGGGACTGCGCCTGGGCGTGCGCCTGGCCGGCGATGGCTGCGGCCCAGAGAGACAGGCCGACGACATGGGACTTCATCGTTCCCTCTTATCCTCGGGCGCGGGCGTCGCCCAGGGGCGGACTGCCGGCCGAATGAGGCCAAAGGCGGGCGAGGTACGGCAAAAGACGATCAGGGCGCCGCACGATGCCGCGCGGCGCCCTGGCCTTGCTCTCCAGTCAGGCCGTCTTAGCGCCGGTTGCGGACCATCTTGGTGATCCGCGACACGCTGGTGTCGCCGGCGTAGAGGTTGTTGTCCTTATCGAACACCCAGTAGCTGGCTTCGATGAACTGGCCCGGGCCGATCCCCATGCCCGTGCCCACCGCGCCCAGCACCTTGCCGTCCCGGTTGATCTTCAGGAACTGGCCGTCCTGGCCGCTGGCGTACCAGGGCTCGCCCTGCGCATCGAACTGGATGGCGCAGACCAGGCCGGTCGTCTGGATGGTCTTCACATACTTGCCGTCGGCGGTGAGGACGATGATCCGGTAATCTTCCCGGTCGCCGATCCACAGGTCGCCATTCTTCGGGTCCACGGCTAAGCCGTGGGCGGAGTAGAACTTGCCCGGGCCGTTGTTGTTGCCGAAGTACTGGGCCTTGAAGTTCCCGTTCTTGTCGAGGTGCAGGATCCGGGAGTTGCCCAGGTTGTTGTGGGGCGAGGCGTTGCCGTGGTCGTTCGGGCTTTCATGCCCGTGGCCCTGGGCGATGTAGATGTCGCCGTTCTTGCCGAACGCCAGCATCACCGGCTCCCAGAGCAGGCGTTGTCCCTTGTCCTCGTCCCAGTCGCCGCGCTTGCCGGCGGTGCCGATGGTCATCAGCAGCTTGCCGTCGGGGCTGATCTTCTTGGCGGTGGCCAGGGCGGTGTCGAGGATCCAGACGTTGTCGTCGGCGTCCACGGCCATGCCGTGGGCCTTCGGCGCATAGCCGGTCACATCGACCGGGACCGACAGCACCAGCCGGGCGTTGGCGTCGAACTTGTAGAGCTGCGGATTCGGGTAGAGCTGGCGCTGGTAGGCCCAGAGGTTGCCCTTGGAATCCAGCGCCACCGCCGGCACGCCGCCGACGCCTTCCGGCAGGTTGTAGGGGAAGGTGTAGCTGTACCCCATCGTCTGTTCATAGGTGATGCGCCGCATGTCGCCGCGCGCCGGGCCGATGGGGTTGCTGCAGATCGGCGAGTTCATGCAGGGCGGCGGGATCTCCGCCCCTGCGGGCACGCCCGCGCGGCGGTCCACGTTAGGACGTTCGACGATGGTCACCTTGCCGCCCGGATCGGTGCGCGTGCGGCCGCCCGGATCCGGGTGCGAGCCCAGCACGTACCACGCCGGCGTCCCGTCCTTGGCGGGAGCACTTTCGACGGCGTACTGCGTCGGCGGCGCACGCTTGATCGGTGCGGTCTGCGCGGCGGCGGCGGCGGCCAGGAAGCTGGCGGCCAGGGCCATGGCCGCGCCGGCCATCAGGTGACGATTCATAAATTCCTCCAGATGCGAATTTGTTATGGCGCGCCGATCACCAGGGGCCCTGGCGCTTGGTGTGCGCCCTGCCCTTGGTCGCGGCCGGGGTCTCACCCCCGGTGCAGATCATCGTGCCTTGGTTCAGTTGATTGATGACGTCGTCCTCAGGGCAGGCGTTGAGGAAATAGATCTTCGCCGCCTTGGTCGCCGCCAGCACCCGCGCGCGGGTCGCGACCATCTGCGGGGTGTGGTTGTTGCTGCCTTCGAGATAGACGGTGCGGCCCTGGGCGTCGCGCGACACGCGCTCCACTTGAGGCAGGCCGTGCAGATAGAAGGCCTGGTCGCCCGGACCCCATTCGGCGAAACCGATGCCGGGGATCTTGGTCAGGGCCTCGGCATTGGCCGTGGCGCGGGGATTCTCGATCTTGATGCCCAGCAGGATCTCGCCTTCCGGGTTGAGCGGCCAGGTGTCCGCGCGGCGCATATATTCGCGCGGCGACAGGCCCCAGATTTCCGAGGCGTAGATCTGGCTGCCGGAACCGCGGTGGTTGATCGACAGGTCCACGCCCTTCGCGAACGGATAGCGCGAGGATTCCACGAAGATGCGGACGGCCTCCGGGTTCTCCGCCTGGCAGAGCAGAATGCCGTGCACGCCGGTCGCCAGCGCCTGCTGAATCACCCAGGCGTTGGCCTTCATGCTCACCGGATCGTCGCCCAGAACCGGCAGGGTCGCGATCACCGCCGGGGTGCGATGGCCGGTGCGGGTCGGGCCGGCGTCGACCAGGCCGCGCATGAACTCACGCAGGTTGTGGAAGTCGAGGGTGCCGTGCTCCATCTCATAGGTGATGTAGTCGGCCTGGGTGGCGGCGAACTGCCTGCCCTGTTCATAGCCCGCGCCGCCGCGGACCGTCGTGTAATAGACCGGCTGGCCGGACTCGAGGAGTTCGATGGCGCGATTGATGCGCTTCGGAGCCGGCGCGGGCGTGGCCGCGGCCGCGGGCCTCGACGCCTGCGCCTGGGCGATAGCGGGGGCGGCCAGAAGGCCGGCCGCAAGCAGCCCAACGGTGACGATGGTTTTCAAGGTGCGCCCTCCCAGGCATTTTTTTATTCTGCCGGCAGCCTAAGTCGGCTGCCCGTCTCTAGCAAGCATACGATACTGTATGCAGATCATCCCCCGAACGCCGCCCAGGATACGAAAAGGCAGAAGATCGCCGCCGATCCCCCCAGAAGCCGGGCGGCGCGGCGGGCGCGCGGGGCGAGGTCCCGGGAAAAGCGCACAAGAGCCAGGGCGCACAGCAGGTAGACAGCCATGTTGGCCAGCACCGCCACATTGATCAGGGCGTTGAATTGCGCGGTCAATGTCGGCGAGACGGTCGCCAGTGAGGTCAGCGACATCAGCACCGCGGTGAGCAGCACGCCCCGCACCGGCAGGCGGGTGTCCGGCTGCTCCGCCACCAGCGCCCTGGGGAGGTAGCCGCTGGCGCCCCCGCAGCGGCCGGCCTCCGCCGCCACCAGGATCCAGCCGCCAAGGGTGCCGAGCGTCTTGACCAGGGCGCAGGCGGCGACCAGGGCGCCGGCCAAGGGACCGACGAGGCGTGCGACCACGTCGGCGAAGGGCGCGGTGGAGCCGGCGAGTTCGGCGGCAGGGATCACGCCCATCACCGCCGCCGTCGCCGTCGCATAGATCAGCGAGGCCAGGGCCACGCCTCCCACCGCGGCGATCGGCAGGTTGCGGCGCGGATTGTCGATCGCCCGGGCGGCGACCGTGGCGCTTTCCAGGCCGAGGTAGGCCCAGAAGATCAGCACCAGCGAGCCGGGGACCACCTGGACCAGCGGCCGGCCGCTGACGTTCCAGGACGCCGCGAACACCGCCGGGTCGAAGGCGGCGAAGCCGAATACGATGGCGGCGGCGATGGGGACCAGGCCGATCAGGAGCGTCGAGCCGCTGAGCCAGGCCACCAGCCGCGGCCCGCGCAGGTTGGCCAGGGCCAACAGCCAGATGAGGGCGATGGCCGCCAGGGCGCTGGGCCAGGGTCCGATCATTTGCGGCAGGAAGACCGCCAGATAGCCGACCGCCGCGATGGCGATGGCCACGTTCCCGAACCAGCAGGAAACCCAGTAGAGCAGCCAGGCGACGAACCCGAAGACGGGGTGCAGCCCCTGCGCCGGATAGCGGACGAGACCGTCGGGATCCGGCCGGATCACGCCCAGAATCGCGAACACCCCGGCCAGGGTCATCGCGCCGGCCGCGGCCACCGCCCAGCCGATCAGGCTGGCGCTGCCGATGGCCGCGAGGGACGCCGGGAGCAGGAACAGGCCGGAACCGACCATGTTGCCGGTCACCAGGAGGGTGGCGGTGAACGGGCCGAGCCCCTCGCGGACGGCGGGCGCCGTCACCCGGCCCGCAGCCGGCCGCGGCGGGCGTCCCGGATAATTTCGCGCGCCGAATTGTGTCCCGGAGCCCCGGTGACGCCGCCACCGGGATGGGTTCCCGCGCCGCACTGATAGAGACCGGCCACCGGCGTGCGGTAGTCGCCGGCGCCGAGCACGGGCCGGGCCGAGAACATCTGATCCAGGCTGAGCGCGCCGTGCATGATGTCGCCTCCGACAAGGCCGAAGGTGCGCTCAAGGTCGAGGGGCGACAAGACCTGCCGGCCGAGCACCGAGGCGGCGAAGCCCGGCGCCTCGCGCTCGACGGTGGCGATCATCAGGTCGGCGACCTCCTCGCGGTGGTCGTCCCAGGAGCGGCCGCCGGAGAGCGTCGGCTGCACGTGTTGGCAGAACAGGCTGGCCACATGGCGGCCGCGCGGTGCGAGGCTGTCATCCAGGGTCGAGGGGATCAGCATCTCGACGATCGGTTGCTCGGACCAGCCGTGGTTGCGCGCGTCGGTATAGGCGCGGTCCATGTAGGCCAGGCTGGGCGCGATGATGATGCCGGCGGTGAGATGGTCGCCCGGCTGGGGCAGCACGCGGAATTTCGGCAGCTCCGAAAGCGCCAGGTTCATCCGGAAGGTGCCCGATCCCGAGCGATAGCGCCGCACGCGTTCGGTGAAGTCGGCGCCCTGGAGCGCGGGATCGACCAGCTTCCCGAACAGGAGCTGCGGATGCAGGTTCGAGACCACCGCCCGGGCCTTCAGCACCTCGCCCGCACCGGTCACGACGCCAGTCGCGCGGCCGCCTTCGGTCAGCACCTCAGCCACGGTCACGCCGGTGCGGATCTCCACCCCACGCTCGCGGCAGCAGGCGGCCATGGCCTGGGTGATCGCCCCCATCCCGCCCAGCGCATGGCCCCAGGCGCCCTTACGGCCGTTCACCTCGCCGAAGACGTGATGCAGCAGAACGTAGGCGGAGCCGGGCGTGTAGGGGCTGGCGTAGTTCCCGACCACGCCATCGAAACCGTAGACCGCCTTGATCGGGTCGCTTTCGAACCAGCCGTCCAGCCAGTCGCCGGCCGACTGCGCGAACAGGGCCAGCAGGTCGCGTTTGGCGGTCAGGTCAAGCCGCGACAGCCGCCGCCCCAGAACGGCGCTCTTCAGCAGCTCCGGGATCGCCTGAGCCAGCCCCCCCTCCACGAGGTTGGGGGGTGTCTCCAGCACCAGCTCGCGCAGGACGTCGGCGATGGCTTCCAGCCGATGGTTGTAGGCGTCGAGCTGGTCGGCGTCCCGCCCGGAGAACCGCGCCACCTCCGACTTTGTGCGCCCCTCGCCGGTCGCCAGGTAGTCCCTGTCGAGCGGCAGGAAGTTGGCGACCGGGCGCTCGATCACCTTCAGGCCGTGCCTGTGCAGCTCCAGGTCGCGGATGACCTTCGGATTGAGCAGGGAGACGGTGTAGCTGGCCACCGAGTTGCGGAAGCCGGGAAAGAACTCCTCGGTCACCGCCGCCCCGCCGACCACCGGCCGGCGTTCCAGGACGGTGACCTTCAGGCCCGCGGCGGCGAGGTAGGCGGCGCAGACCAGGCCATTGTGGCCGCCGCCGACGACGACGACGTCCCACATCAGGCGGCCTCCCGCGGCGCGCGGGGCAGCGCCGCCTCGGGAAGCTGGGCCTTCAGCCGGTCGGCGAAGCTCTTCAGGCAGACCTCGGAGGGGCCCAGCGGGCCGCTTTCGTAGCCGGACGTCGCCATGCCGTCCTGCACCCGCTGGATCAGCACGGTGTCCTCTGCATTCACCTGCCGGTTGATGCGCCAGTTGAGGTAGCGGGCCGCCCTCGCCCCGCGCCGCGCGTCCGGCCTGGCGTAGGCGATCTCGCGGATCACCGTCCGGGTCGGCGAGACCGGGATGAACTGCATGAAATCCACCTGGTCCGGATAGACGTCGAAGGCGATGTTCGGCCAGAGCTTGTAGTAGCTCCACCGTCGGCGCATCGCTGGCTCCAGGTGGTCGAAGAGCGGCAGCAGCGCCTGATAGGACCGCTCGACCCAGTTGCTGGACGGCTGCTCGGTGATGTCGCCCCACAGCTTGTCGACCCAGGCCTTCGCCTCCATGGCGTAGCTCGGGCCGAACAGGCGGGTCAGGCCCGGGTGGGCGACGGGGATGTGCAGGCCGTCGGAATAGTTGTCGCCCACGTTCTTCCAGTTCACCGGCCGCGGCCGCAAGGTCACCCGTCCCTGGGGCTGCAGAGTCTCGAAGCCGTGCGGGGCCAGTTCCGCCGCATAGGGGGCCATCATCTCGGCGACGCTCGGCAGGCCGGGGGCGAAGCGCACGAACACGAACCCCAGATAGATTTCCTGCTCGACCGGCTTCAGGCCGTGTTCGGCGGGATCTAGATCGTCGAAACCCTGCCAGCGCGGAACGTGCGCCAGCCGGCCGTCCAGCCCGTAGCTCCAGGCGTGATAGGGGCAGACGAGGCGATGGCCGCAGTTGCCCTGCTCGCCGTCCGCCAGCCGCGCGGCGCGGTGGCGGCAGGCGTTGTGGAAGGCGCGCACCTCGCCGTCATTCCCGCGCAGCACCAGCACCCGCTCGCCGAGGAAATCCAGGGTCTGATAGTCGCCGGGGACGGGCAGGTCGTTGACGTGGCAGACCACCTGCCAGGCCGTGCGGAACACGGTCTGCCGCTCGCGCTCGAAGAAGGCCGGGTCCGTGTAGATCCAGGCGGGCAGGCTCGTCTCGGTCGCCATAGCAGCCTCCGGGGCTTACTGTACGATCGTATAGCAAGAAACCCAGCGCTGGGCCAGGGCGACCGCCTCGGCGGGGGTGAAGGTGGACGGGTCCAGGCACAGTTCGAGCCACAGACCATCGAGCAGGGCGGACAGGCCGATCGCGGCCATGCGGGCGTCGGTCTCCGGGATGAGGTCGGCGAGCAGCGCCTCCAGCCGGCGCCGGTAGTCGGCGAAGGTTTCGGCGTGGACCGCCGCGGCCGCGGGGTCGGTGCGCACCAGCCCCCAGAAACCCAGCCAGGCCGACAGCAGATCGCGATCGACGATGGCCGGCGAGAAGCTGGTTTCGAGGAAGGCCTGCATCCGCGCGGCGGGATCGGGCCCGACCGCCTCGACCGCGGCGTCGAGCTGGGCGTCCACGCGGGCCACCACGTCACGATAGGACTCGGCGAGCAGCGCGCCGAAGCTGCCGAAGTGGTGACGGATCAGGCCGGGGGAGACGCCGGCGCGCGACGCCACGTCGCGCACCGACACCGCCCCCAGGCCACGCGCGGCGAGACTCGCGAGAGTCGCCTCGATCAGCGCCTGGCGGCGGACCGGAACGAGCTCGCGCGAGAACCGCCCGCTCAGAACGACTGCCCGAAGCGCAGGCCGACGGTCCGCGGCCGGATCAGGTTCACATAGACGTTGCTGCACACCGCGGTGTTGCACTGGACGCTGCGGTCGATCTGGCCGTCCTCGTCGAACAGGTTCTTCACGAAGGCTTCCACCCGCCAGCCGGCGGAGGTGACCCCGGTGCTGAAGTCGACGGTGGTGCTGGCGGGAATCTCTCCCACGACCGCGCGGTCCGCCGCCTGCAGATCCGGATAGTTCGGCCCGGAATAGACCACCGCGCCCTGCACGTGGGCTTCCATCCCGCCGATATCCCACTCGTAGCGGGCCGACAGGTTGCCCTTCAGCTTGGGCGTCACGGGGAGCGACGTCCCCTTGACCGCCGCGGGCGGATTGACCGGATTGGGCACGTAGTCCTCGTTGAGTTCGGCCCTGGTATAGGCCGCGGCGGCGACGATGGTGAAGCCGTCGACGACCAGCCAGTTGAGGTCGGTCTCCACGCCGCGCATCTTCGCCTGCCCCGCATTGCGGATCTCGGTCAGCCCGTTGGCGCCGAGAACGGAGAACTGGAAGTCGTCCCACTTCTCGGCGAACACCGCCCCGTTCCAGCGCAGCCGCCCGCCCCAGCTGGTCTTCCAGCCGGCCTCCAGGTTGGTCAGGAAGTCCGACTTGTAGGGTGGAAGCGTGCCGCGCCGGTTGATGCCGCCCGGCCGGAAGCCGGTCGAGTAGGTGAGATAGACCATCTTGTCGTCGGCGAACCTGTACTGGCCGTTCACGCGGTAGGTCTCGCCGGTCTCCTTGGTGGACTTGTCGACGTTGGTGCAGGGTCCGCCCTCGACGATCGGCGGCCCGAAACAGCCCCCGACGCCGGTGCCCGACGAATAGCCGGCGCCGAAGCCGAAGAAGCCGTCGAGGGAGTTGTTCGCCTTGAAGAACCGGACACCGCCGGTGATCGCCAGCCGGTCGGTGAGGTCGAAGGTGGCGTCGACAAAGGCGGCGTAGTCGCGGTCGGTGCGCAGCTGCTTGGTCAGCCAGATGGTGTCCGGCCATCCCGGCACCTCCAGGTCGTCGGCCAGCTGGTCGATCCGATAGCGCTGCTGAATGTTGTGGGTCTGCTTCTGGTAGAACAGCCCGGCGACGGCGTGCAGCCGGCTTTCCGTCGGGGTCGACACCCGCAGCTCGTGGCTCTGCTTGGTGTAGTCGTCCTTGCCCTGGATGTACTGGGAGATGTCGTGCGGGTTGCCGGCGTTGTCGAGCCAGTAGGAACCATAGCCGGCCACGGTGTCGTAGAAATACGAGTAGTCGGAATAGTCCTGATCGGTGTCGACCCAGCGCTTCAGATAGGCGCCGGCGTAGACCACCTCGAGGTTGGACAGCGAACCCTGGACGGTCAGCGCCGCCTGGACCCACTTGTCGTCCGAACCCTCGGGCCGGAAACGGTTGATCTTGTAGCCGGGGAACTGCGGGTTCACCACGAAGCCGCCGTCCGCCTGGGTCCTCTGCCCCATCAGGGCCGGGGTGATGGTCCAGTTCTCGTCGAGGTCGATCTGCAGGGCGGCGCGGGCGCCGACGGTGTCGACGTCGTTGTAGTTGTCTTCCGCCAGGTCGGCGTTGGAGATGGTCACCGGCCCGGTCGGATAGGTCCGGGTGGTCTCCTTGTTGTCGATGTAGCCGCCGTCGTGGACCGCCCAGCCGACGGCGCGCACCGCCGCCCGCTCGCCCAGCGGCTGGTTCACATAGCCTTCGAAGCCATAGCCGACGTCGCCGTGGCTGACCCGGTTCACCTCCAGGTCGTAGGCGGCGGAGAAGCCGTCGGTCGTCGGTTTGTTGGTGATGATGCGGATGGTGCCCGCCTGGGAGCTGGCGCCGTAGAGGGTCCCCTGCGGGCCGGCCAGCACCTCCACCCGCTCGATGTCGTAGACGTGGACGTCGAGCGCGCCGGTGATGGTGGTGATCGGCTGTTCGTCCAGATAGATGCCGACGCTGGGCAGCGGGCCGGAGTGGTTGTTGTTTTCCCCCGAGGCCACGCCGCGCATGTAGACGGTGCTGAATCCCGGTCCGACGCTCTGGATGCTGACGTTCGGCAGAAACTTCACGTAGTCGGCGAAGTCGGAAACCTGCAGCTCGTCCAGCCGCTCGGCCCCCAGCGCCTGGATGCTGATCGGCACGTCC
>JAEYTM010000323.1 GCA_023434015.1 Pseudomonadota bacterium
GCTCACTTTGACTTGAGCCTGTAAGTTCGCCGCCTCGCGAAGTCGCCGGCCTTGCGTGACCATGCGCGCCGGCAGAATTCGACTTGGCTTCTCCGTCAAACGGGACGTAACCTCCGATCGACGCCGCGTCGTGACGGCCCGCCTGCTCTGGTCCTTCAGAGTTCGCCTTCGCCGCCTCGGGAGTAGAGCGTGTCGGGAAGGAAGCCGTCTTGCAGCGCACCAGTACCGAAGGTCCCGAGTACTTCCATAAGGTCGTCGATTGTCAGTGGGCCTGTCCGGCTCACACGCCGGTCCCGGAATACATCCGCCTGATCGCGGACGGCCGCTACACCGACGCCTACATGGTCAACTGGAAGTCGAACGTCTTCCCCGGCATCCTTGGCCGCACCTGCGACCGACCCTGCGAGCCCGCCTGTCGGCGCGGCCGCGTGGAGGACGAGCCGGTGGCGATCTGCCGGCTGAAGCGGGGGGCGGCGCACAACAAGGACGACAGCGCCGCGCGACTGCCGCCGCGGGCCGGGGCGAGCAACGGCCGACGGGTGGCCCTGGTCGGCGCCGGTCCCGCGTCCCTGACGGGCGCCCGCGACCTGGCGCCGCTCGGCTATGAGCTGACCCTCTTCGACGGCGAGGCCAAGGCGGGCGGCATGATCCGCAGCCAGATCCCGCGCTTCCGCCTGCCGGAAGCGGTGATCGACGAGGAGGTCGGCTACGTCACCAGCCTCGGCATGGAGGTCCGGCTGGGCCAGCGCGTCGAGAGCCTCAGGGCGCTGCTCGACGAAGGTTATGACGCCGTCTTCGTCGGCTCGGGCGCGCCCCGTGGCCGCGACCTGGACCTGCCCGGACGGAGGGAGGCGGCGGCCAACATCCACATCGGCATCGACTGGCTGGCCAACGTCTCCTTCGGCCACGTCGAGAGAATTGGCCGACGCGTGATCGTCCTGGGCGGCGGCAACACCGCCATGGACTGCTGCCGGACGTCGCGCCGGCTGGGCGGCGTGGACGTCAAGGTGATCGTCCGCTCCGGCTTCGACGAGATGAAGGCGTCCCCGTGGGAGAAGGAGGACGCCATTCACGAGGACATCCCGATCCTCAACTATCGTGTCCCCAAGGCCTTCACCCATGAGGGCGGTCGGCTGACCGGGGTGCTGTTCGAGGTGGTCGAGGCGGTCCACGACGACCGCGGCCGGCGCAGCCTGGTCCCGGCCGGCCTTCCCGACGAACATTACGCCTGTGATGACGTGCTGGTGGCGGTCGGCCAGGAAAACGCCTTTCCCTGGATCGAGCGGGACATCGGAGTGGAGTTCGATGACTGGGGCATGCCCACGGTCGATCCGGTAAGCTTCCAGTCCAGCCGGCCAGGCCTGTTCTTCGGCGGAGACGCCGCCTTCGGGCCGAAGAACATCATCTGGGCCGTCGCCCACGGCCACGAGGCGGCGGTGTCGATTCACCAGTTCTGCCTGGGGGTTCCGGTCTCGGAGCGGCCCCCGCCCGGTGCGACCCTGGTCAGCCAGAAGATGGGTATCCACGAGTGGAGCTACGACAACGACATCGCCAATGACCGCCGCTACCGGGTGCCGCTGCTCGACAAGGCGGCGGCCCTGAAGGACGTGAAGCTGGAGGTGGAGTTGGGCTTCGATCCAGAGCTCGGCTTCCGCGAGGCGCAGCGGTGCCTGAACTGCGACGTCCAGACCGTCTTCGCCGATCCGCTGTGCATCGAGTGCGACGCCTGCGTCGACATCTGCCCCATGGACTGCATCACCTTCACGGCGGATGGCGAGGAGGCCGAGCTGCGCACGCGGCTGAAGGCGCCGGCGCCGAACCTGGCCCAGGACCTCTACGTCTCCGGGGCCCTGGCGACCGGCCGGGTGATGGTCAAGGACGAGGATGTCTGCCTGCACTGCGGCCTATGCGCCGAAAGATGTCCCACCGGCGCCTGGGACATGCAGAAGCTGCTCTACGAGGTCACCCACGCGGAGGCGGCATGCCCGAGTCGCTGAAGGCGCGTGTGAACGACTTCGTGGTGAAGTTCGCCAATGTGAACGGTTCGGGGTCGGCGAGTGCGAACGGCATGTTCGCCAAAGCGATCCTGCGGATGGGCGTGCCGGTGGCGGCGCGCAACATCTTCCCCTCGAACATCCAGGGACTGCCCACCTGGTTCGAGGTGAGGGTGACCGAGGCGGGCTACCTCGGCCGGCGCGGCGGGGTCGATCTGATGGTCGCCATGAACCCCCAGACCTGGGACCGGGATCTCGCGGAGATCGAGGCCGGCGGCTACCTGTTCTACGATTCGACCAAGCCGCTGCCGCCCTCGAAGTTCCGCGAGGACGTCACCACCATCGGCGTGCCGCTGACGGCGATGTGCAACGCCCGCTATCAGCTCCCACGCGAGCGGCAGCTGTTCAAGAATATCGTCTATATCGGTGCATTAGCTGCGCTTTTGGGGATTGAGCTCGGCGTCATCGAGCAACTTCTGGCCGAGCAGTTCGCCGGGCGCGACAAGCTGATCGCCGCAAACGTCGAAGCCCTGCGGCTGGGTCATGCCTTCGCCACGGATTCCTATCCGCCGCTGGTTCTGCAGGTAGCTCGCGCCGACAAGGTCGGTGACCGCATCTTCGTCGAGGGCAACGCCGCCGCCGGCCTCGGCGCGGTATACGGCGGCGCCACCGTCTGCGCCTGGTATCCGATCACGCCGTCCACCTCGCTGGCCGAGGCGTTCGACGGCTATTGCGAGACCTTCCGGACCGATCCGGAGACAGGCAAGGCCCGGTACGCCATCGTCCAGGCGGAGGACGAGATCGCCTCTATCGGCATGGTCATCGGCGCGGGCTGGAACGGCTGCCGTGCGTTCACCGCGACCTCGGGACCCGGCGTGTCGCTGATGACCGAGTTCATCGGCCTGTCCTACTTCGCCGAAATCCCGGCGGTGATCTTCGACGTGCAGCGCGGCGGGCCTTCCACCGGCATGCCGACCCGCACCCAGCAGGCGGACCTGCTGTGCGCCGCCTATGCCGGCCACGGCGACACCAAGCACCCGATGCTGCTGCCCGCCGATCCGGGGGAGTGCTTTGAGATGGGGGCGCTGGCCTTCGATCTGGCCGACCGGCTGCAGACCACCATCTTCGTCATGCTCGACCTCGACATCGGCATGAACGAGTGGCTGACCAGGCCCTTCACCTGGGACGACGCGCGCCGCCTCGACCGCGGCAAGGTGATGACCCACGCGGAGCTGGAAGCCGGCAAGGACTTCGGCCGCTATCTCGACGTGGACGGCGATGGCATCCCCTACCGCACCTATCCCGGCGCCCATCCCAGCCGCGGCGCCTATTTCACCCGCGGGACGTCGCGCAACCCCTATGCCCGCTATTCGGAGGAGGGGGCGGTCTATGTCGACAACATGCAGCGCCTGCTGCGCAAGTTCGAAACCGCCAAGGCGCTGATCCCGGCCCCGGTCGCCACGCCGGCGAAACGCAAGACTCAGGATGGCGTGATCTATTTCGGCTCCTCCACGCCGGCCATGCACGAGGCCCTGGAAGCGCTGGAAGGGCAGGGCCGCCACCTGGACGCGCTGCGGGTCCGGGGCTTCCCGTTCTGCGACGCGGTCTACGCCTTCGTCGCGGCTCATGAGCGGGTGTTCGTCGTCGAACAGAACCGCGACGCCCAGTTGCGCACCCTGCTGATGAACGAGGGCGGGATCGACCCTGCCAAGCTCGTCCCGGTGCTGCACTACGACGGCACGCCGATCACCGCCCGCTTCATCGCCGGCGAGATCGCGCAGCGCCTGGCGACGTCGATGATCGAGGCTGCCGAATGACCTACATCGCCAAGCCTCGGATGCACCACCCGCTGCTGGCCGAGAACAGCCTGGGATTCACCCGGCGCGACTACGAGGGCTCGGTCTCGACCCTGTGCGCCGGCTGCGGCCACGACTCCATATCAGCGGCGATCATCCAGGCCTGCTATGACCTGGAGCTGCCGCCGCACCGCATCGCCAAGCTGTCCGGCATCGGCTGTTCCTCCAAGACGCCGGACTACTTCCTGGGCGCGAGCCACGGCTTCAATACCGTGCACGGGCGCATGCCCTCGGTGCTGACCGGGGCGAACCTGGCCAATCGCGACCTGATCTATCTGGGGGTGTCGGGCGACGGGGATTCGGCGTCCATCGGTCTCGGCCAGTTCGCCCACGTCATGCGCCGCGGCGTCAACATGCTCTACATCGTCGAGTACAACGGGGTTTACGGCCTGACCAAGGGCCAGTTCTCGGCCACCTCCGACAAGGGTTCGAAGTCCAAGCGCGGGGTGGTCAACCACGACGCGGGCATCGATCTGGTGTCGATGGCCCTGCAACTCGGCGCGACCTTCGTGGCGCGGTCCTTCTCGGGCGACAAGGCCCAGCTCGTTCCCCTGATCGAGGCCGGCCTGAAACACCCCGGGGCGGCCTTCATCGACTGCCTCAGCCCCTGCGTGCAGTTCAACAATCACAAGGGATCGACCAAGAGCTTCGACTATGTGCGCGAGCACAACCAGGCCGTGAACCGGCTGGACGTGATCAGCCCGCGCGATCCGATCCACGTGGACTACGCCCCTGGCGAGACGGTTCGGGTCGCCCAGCACGACGGCACGGTGCTGAGCCTCCACAAGCTGGCGGAGCTCTACAATCCCAACGACCGGGCCGAGGCCCTGGGCTATCTGCAGGCGCGCCAGGCCAGGGGCGAGATCGTCACCGGCCTGCTGTACATCGACCCGGACGCTGGCGACCTGCATCAGAGCCTGGACACGGTGCCGACGCCGCTCAACCAGCTCGGCGACGCCGAGCTGTCGCCCGGCGCGGCGGCTCTGGCGGCGATCAACGCCGCCCTGCGTTAGGCGCGTCTGCGCGCCGTGAGGCCGGCGGTGACCAGGACCAGGATCGCGGCGCCAAGGGCGGCGAAGGCCGCGACGGGATTGTCGCCGCGCTCGGCCACCCAGACGGCGACGAGCCCCCAGGCGATCGGCAGGCCATAGACCGGCATGCGGCTCGCCCGCAGAACCAGTACCGCGACCCCCAGCACGACGGCGATGCCGATCAGCCCGGCCGTCAGGGCGGTCCGCGGCCCGATGAAGCCCTCGGCGGTGAGTACGGTGAGGATGTTGACCGCCGAGGCGACCGTCAGCCATCCCGCCAGCGCCGCCAGCGGCCACAGGATCAGCAACCGGTCGCGCAGGGAGGCCGCCCGCGCCTGCGGAACGACCTTGAGCAGGCCGTCGATAAGGACGGCCGCGGAGGCCACGATGATCGCCACCGTCGTCCAGCGCCAGTCGAGGCCGGAGGCGCAGATCCACGCCCCGCAACCCGTGATGGCCAAGATGGAAGGCCGGGCGAGCGGGTCGCGGACCGGGCTGGCGTCGCTGGCCGGCAGCGCCTGGTAGAGCGCATAGGCCGCCATGCCGAGATAGAGCAGGCTCCAGATCGAGAAGGCGTAGCCGGCCGCCCGCAGGGTGTCGTTGCCGGATTCCGAGAACTCCGAAGCCGTGAGGCCCCAGCCGGTCAGGGCCTGGGAGGCGGGAGCCAGCAGGGCGAAGGCGACCGCGGCGATCACCAGCAGGCGGGGAAGGGCGCGGGTCAACGGGAAGTCTCCTCGGCTTGGCCCTCGGCGCCCCTGGCGCCGCTCATTTCCGGCACGTAGAGGCCGGTGGCGAACTTGGCGGCCCAGCCCTCCACGCGCAGGCGCGAGCCATACTGGGCGCAGGGGTCGGGTTTCGGGATCGGCCTGCTCTTCACGTCGGGCGCGGTCATGGCGGCGGCGGCGGTGTCGGCGAACGGCTCGGCGAACTGCAGCGCATCGCCGACCCGGTTGAGGGAGGGGTTGTCGGTGCCGATGGGCTGGGCGTCCCGGTTCCAGGTCAGGGCGGCCAGTTGCCGGCCGTCCCTGGACAGCATCTCGGCTTCGGCGCTCAGCCCGCCCGTGGTGCCGGGCGCGCGCAGGCCGAGCGGCCCGGGGATGAAGAAGCCGGCGGCCGCGGCGGCGACGGAGCCGATCCGGCCGGTGGGGGCGACGCGGGTCACCACCGCCCGTACCCGGGCGTCGGCTTCCGCGGCGTCGGCCGCGAGGTCATAGCGTTCGGTGAGTTCGAAGCAGAGCTGGGCGTCCACCTCGCGCAGCAGCAGGGCGCGCTCCTGGGGATTCAGCCAGGCGGTCTGGGCATCCTCCACCAGCCGCGTCGGTTCTATGGCGACCCGGCGGACGCCGGCGAGGCCCGCGGCGTCCTTGCGTTCGGCGACGCCGGTGCGCAGGGCGCCGGGCTTCACCGTCAGCCCCTCATAGCTGGACAACTGTCCGGACTGGCGGGCGGGCGTGGCGCAGGCTGCCAGCGTCAGCAGCAGCGGCAGGAGTACGATCGGCTTCATGCATCCATCCCAAGGGCGGTCTGCGGGACATACGCAGACCGGCGGCACTTGGATGCACAACGTCGCTCCCGACGTTTGGTGACGCCGGCGTCAGCCTTGGGCGAGTTCGCCGATGACGAAGGCGTCCTCGCCGTCGCGGACCAGGCCTTCCAAAACGTCCGGCAGGTCGTGCGGATCGACGATCAGCATCAGGCCCACCCCGCAGTTGAAGGTGCGGCGCAGCTCGTGGTCGGCGACCCCGCCGACCTCCTGAAGCCAGGTGAACACCGGGGGCAGGGCCCAGGCGTTCCAGTCGAACCGCGCGACGAGGCCATCGGCGATCGCACGCGGCGGGTTTTCGATCAGTCCACCGCCGGTGATGTGGGCGAGCCCCTTGATCCGGCCGGCCTTCAGGTGGGGCAGGACCGAACGGACATAGATGCGGGTCGGCGCGAGCAGCGCTTCGGCCAGGGTCTTGCCGGCCTCGAACGGCGCCGCGGCGTCCCAGGCGAGGCCCGAGCGCTCGACGATGCGGCGCACCAGGGAGTAGCCGTTGGAGTGCGGGCCGGACGAGCCCAGGCCGATGAGGATGTCGCCGGACTTCTGGTCGCCCAGCCGCGGCAGCACCTTGTCGCGGTCGACGGCGCCGACGCAGAAGCCCGCCATGTCGTAGTCGCCCTCGGCGTACATGCCCGGCATCTCGGCGGTCTCGCCGCCGACGAGGGCGCAATTGGCCTGGCGGCAGCCCTCGGCGATGCCGGCGACGACCGTCGCGGCGGCCTCGACGTCCAGCTTGCCCGTCGCGAAATAGTCCAGGAACATCAGCGGCTCGGCGCCCTGGGCCAGCAGGTCGTTGACGCACATGCCCACCAGGTCGACGCCGACCGTGTCGTGGATTCCGGTCTCGATGGCGACCTTCAGCTTGGTGCCGACGCCGTCAGTGGTGGTCACCAGCAGGGGATCGTCGTAACCGGCCGCCTTCAGGTCGAACAGCGCGCCGAAGCCGCCGAGCGAGGCCTCGGCCCCGGCCCGTCGCGTCGCCTTCGCCAGCGGCTTGATCCGCTCGACGAGCGCGTTACCCGCGTCGATATCGACGCCGGCTTGCGCGTAGGTGAGACCGTTGGGGCGATCGGACATCTGGTACGCCTTGATAGGAAAAGAACGGGCGCATGCATCGCGGACTTGCAGACTCGGCCATGCGCGGGGCTATAGCTAATCGATGAAGCCGATTACGACCACCGCGGAACTGGCGGTGTTTTGCGACAAGCTCAAGGGCCAGCCGTTCGTCGCCGTGGACACCGAGTTCATGCGCGAGACCACCTACTGGCCGAAGTTGTGTCTGATCCAGGCCGCCGCTCCCAATGCGCACGCCGTGATCGATCCGTTGGCGGAGGGGCTCGACCTCGAACCGTTCCTGGCGGTGATGCGCGACGAGTCGATCCTGAAGGTGTTCCACGCGGCCCGGCAGGACGTGGAGATCTTCAACAATCTCCAGGCCATGCCCAGGCCGCTGTTCGACACCCAGGTAGCCGGCATGGCGGCCGGATTCGGCGAGCAGATCGCCTACGACGCCCTGGTGCGGCAGATGCTGAAGATCGAGCTCGACAAGAGCTCGCGGTTCACCGACTGGGCCCGGCGCCCGCTTTCCGACGCCCAGCTGACCTACGCCCTGGCCGACGTGACCCACCTGGCCGCACTCTATCCGATGCTGCGCGCGCGGCTGGAGAAGGAAGGCCGGCTCGTCTGGGTGACCGACGAGATGGCCGGCCTGACCGATCCCGCGAACTACGATGTGGAGCCGGAGAACGCCTGGCGGCGGCTTCGCCCCCGCAAGCACACGGCGAAGTACCTGTCCGTCTACAAGGCTGTGGCCGCCTGGCGCGAGCGCACCGCCCAGCAACGCGACCAGCCGCGCGGGCGTATCCTGAAGGACGACGCCATCGACGAGGTGGCCACACAGGGGCCGACGGACGCCGAGGCGCTCGACCGCCTGCGTTCGGTGCCCAAAGGCTTTTCGGGCTCGCGGTTCGGGCCGGACCTGCTGGCCGCCGTGCGCGAGGCGCTGAAGGACCCGGAGGCCTACGCTCCGGTGATCGAGCGCAGCCGCCATTCGCCTTCCCCCGCCGCGGGCGCCGTGGTCGAGCTTCTCAAGGTGCTGCTGAAGGCGCGGGCCGAAGAGGCGGGGGTGGCTTCCAAGCTGATCGCCACCGTCTCCGATCTCGAACTCATCGCCAATGACGACGCGGCGGCGACCCCGGCCCTGACGGGCTGGCGGCGTGAGGCGTTCGGCGAAGACGCCCTGCGCCTCAAGCGCGGCGAGCTGGCCCTGGTGCTGGACGGCGCCCGGGTCCGCGTCGTGGAGGTGCGTCGCGCCCCCCGGGCCGCCGCAGCCGGCTGAGCCGGACTCGCCGAACCTGGGGATGACCGCCCGCCGTTGATCGGACGGAGGTTTCCGGCTTCGTCCCCGTCCGGTCCACAGCTTGTCCACCGGCGGCGGGCGCGTCGGCCCACAGGAGCGGCGTGCAGCGGGCTTGCCGGGCCGCCGGAACGGGATGACCCTCCACTTGCCGAGAGGGACTGCGGCGCGGCCGACCGGGCGACCGGAGAGCAGAAGCGGGCAGGAGGTTCCTGGAACTGGAGGGGTGCGGGGCGACCTGGATCTCTCCGATCTTGGGACACCGGAGACAGTCGACGCCGAGCGGGGCGACCCGCGACGCAGACACCGATCCGACCTCGAGAGGCTCAGGTCCCCCAACGGATCTGATGAGAGGGCGGCGTTCCGGGCGACCGGATGGCCGCCCTCTTGCTATCGGCGTCAGCCCAGCTGGAGCTTGAGCTTCAGCGCCGCAGCCAGGGTCTGGGCCCGCTTGGCGGTCTGTTCGCCCAGCAGCATGTTCTCCCAACCCGGCGCCGCCGTCAGCACCAGCTGATCGCCGCTGATCGCCAGCTTGGACTTCTCGAGGAGCTGGGGGTTGCGACCGGACAGGTCGCAGCCGAGCCGGATGGCGGCGCCCAGGGCGCGGGCGCGCTGGCGCCGGTCGACCGAAAGCACCCGGGCGATGTCGGCGGCGGCCGGCGTCGTCGCGGCGGACGAGTGGCGGGCGAAGACCGCGCTGGCCAGGAAGGCCCGTTCCGGATGGTTCATGCCGGCGATGGGGGCCCGCAGGGCTTGTTCGAAGGCGATATCGGCTCGGTGATCGGGGTGCAGCCGCGCGCCCAGGTCGGCCAGACGGCTGGCGGCGGCCAGCAGCAGCGGGTCTCGGCCGGAGAATACCGGCGGCAAGCGCTCGAACGCCGGCCCAAGCCACGCTTCGAGGGCGGCGCCAAGGTCGCTGGAAAGGCCCCGCACGGCGGTCAGGGCGGCGCAGCCGGCGATGAGAGGGTCGCGACGGCGAACTTCCGGATCCATGCCCTCCAGCAACAGGCCCTCCCGGACCCCGTAGGCGGAAATCACCACCCGTTCGACGCCGAGCCGTTCGATCAGCGCCTCCAGGACGAGGGCCGCGTAGGGCAGGGTTTCGAAGCGCTTGCGGGACAGCCCCTGGATCCGCTCCAGCGACGACCGCGACTGCCGTTTGACGAGGCGCGCCACGTCCAGCGCGTCGCTGCGGCTCAACTCGTACTGATGAGCGACCTTGAGCGGGTAGTCGGCCAGTTCCATGTGCAGCAGGGCGAGGTTGCGCCAGGCGCCGCCGACCGCGTGGAAGTGCGGGGTCGAGAAGCGCTCCACATGCGGCGCCAGGGCGGTCTCGATCGCCCGGCGGGTGGGGGCGATGTCGAGCGACCGCGGGGCGCCCAGCGAAAACGGCCCGAGGGGCAGGGTCACGCCCGCTCCCGGCCCGCTGTCCTCCAGCCGCACCAGCTCGAGGCTGGAGCCGCCCATGTCGCCGACGACGCCACGGGCGTCCGGCTGGCCGGCCAGCCCGCCGGCGGCGGCATAGCGGGCTTCTTCCGCCCCGGTGAGGGTGCGGACGGCGAGGCCCGTCTCCTCCTGCACACGGCGCAGGAAGGCCGCTCCGTCGGTGGCGTCGCGGACCGCGGCCGTGGCGGCGGCGATGATGTCCTCTTCCCGCCATCCGTGCAGCAGGGCGCGGTAGCGGCGCAGGGCCGTCATCGCGGTCTCCACGCCCTCGGGGGAGAGGCCGCCCGTGGCCGGCAGGTCGCGTCCGAGGCCCGCGAGGGCCTTTTCATTGAAGATGGTCCAGATCGCCCGGCCTTCCAGCCGATAGATCACCAGGCGGACCGAGTTGGAGCCGAGGTCGATGACCGCGGCCTGTCGCCCCTCGTTCCGATTATCCGCGGGGGGCCACATCATCGATCGCGCGCGGCATGTCCTTCACCTTGTGACCGCGTCCCGAAAGGCTGGGATTGGTCATGAAATACTCATGCGCCGAGAACGCGTCGGGATGGTCCCAGGCCGGATCCCGCGTATAGCGGCCCTCGCTGTCCAACGTCCAGCTTTGGGCCTCGTCTCGCAGGTTGGCGACCATGATCTGGTGAAGCACCTGCCGGTGCACGGTGGGGTTCTCGATCGGGGTCAGGCACTCCACCCGGCGGTCGAGATTGCGGGGCATCCAGTCGGCCGAGGAGATGTAGACCCGGGCCTCCCCGGACGGCATGGGCGCGCCGTTGGCGAAGGCGACGATGCGGCCGTGTTCCAGGAAACGGCCGATGATGCTCTTGACCTCGATGTTGCCCGACAGCCCCGGCACGCCCGGCCGCAGGCAGCAGATGCCGCGGATCACCAGCTGGATCTGAACCCCGGCCTGGCCGGCGGCGTAGAGGCTGTCGATGATCTCCGGGTCGACCAGGGAGTTCATCTTCGCCCAGATGCCGGCGGGCTTGCCGGCCCGCGCGTTGTCCGCCTCGCGGGCGATCAGCGCCAGCAGGTCGCGCTTCATGGTGACCGGAGAGAAGGACAGCTTCTCCAGGCTCGCGGGCTGGGCGTAGCCGGTGACGAAATTGAACAGCTTGGCCGAATCCCGGGCCAGGGCCGGATCGGTCGTGAACAGCGAAAGGTCGGTGTAAACGCGCGCCGTGATCGGGTGGTAATTGCCGGTGCCGAAGTGGCAATAGGAGCGCAGGCCGTCGCCCTCCTTGCGGACCACCGTCGAGAGCTTGGCGTGGGTCTTGTACTCGACGAAGCCGAAGACGACGTGGACGCCGGCCCGCTCCAGGTCGCGGGCCCACTTCAGGTTGGCCTCCTCGTCGAAGCGCGCCTTGATCTCCACCACCGCGGTGACGTTCTTGCCGTTCTCGGCCGCCTCGATCAGGGCGGCGACGATCGGGCTGTCCTTGGACGTGCGGTAGAGCGTCTGTTTGATCGCCACCACGTTCGGGTCGCGCGCGGCCTGGCGCAGGAACTGCACCACCACATCGAAGCTCTCGAACGGGTGGTGGACCAGGATGTCCTTCTCGCGGATGGCGGCGAAACAGTCGCCGGCGTGGTCGCGGATCCGTTCGGGAAAGCGGGGTTCGAACGCCTTGAACTTGAGTTCCGGCCGGTCCGGCGGGATCAACTGGGTCAGTTCGTCGAGCCCCAGCAGGCCCTTGATGAGGATGATGTCGTCCGGCTGGGCGTGCAGGTTCTCGCAGATGAAGCCGCGCAACTCTTCCGGCATGGCGGCCTCGACCTCGACGCGGACCACCGAGCCCATGCGCCGCTGCTTCAGCGCCGCCTCGAACTCCCGCACCAGATCCTCGGCCTCCTCCTCGATCTCCATGTCGCTGTCGCGGATCAGCCGGAACACGCCCTGACCTTCGACCTCGCAGCCGGGGAACAGGTGGTCCACGAACAGGGTCAGCAGGCCTTCCAGGGTGACGAAGCGGCGATCGGGCCGCTTGCGCCCGCTGCGCTGGGCCGGCAGCTCCCAGAACCGGGCCACCTGCGCCGGGATCGGCACCAGGGCGTAAAGCAGCCGCGCGTCCGAGGCGCGCTTCAGCTTCAGCACCAGGGAGAAGGCGAGGTTGGGAATGAACGGGAACGGGTGCGCCGGATCGATGGCCAGCGGGGTCAGCACCGGGAAAAGCTGGGAGACGAAGGTCTCCGCCAGGGCTGCGCGCTCGGCTTCGGTGACGTCGCGCGGATGGATGAGGGCGAGGCCTTCGCCGGCCAGTTCTTCGCGCAGTTCGCGCCAGCGGGTCTGCTGGTCGCCCATCAGGTCGGCGGCCTCGGCGTTGACCCGAACGAGCTGCTCGCCCGGCGTCAGGCCATCCTGGCTGACCACCCGCACGCGTTCGCGCACCTGCGCCTTCAGGCCCGCCACCCGGACCATGTAGAATTCGTCGAGGTTGTTGGCCGAGATCGCCAGGAACCGCAGCCGCTCCAGCAGCGGATGGCGCGGGTTCTTGCTTTCCGCCAGGACCCGGCGGTTGAACGACAGCCAGGAAAGCTCGCGGTTGAAGAAGCGGGCTGGCGAGGCCGCCAGGGTCTCGTCCCGGACTGGGTGCACGCCGGCCTCGTCACTCCCGACCAGGGGTGCCGCGATGGGCGCAACATAGCTCATGAATGGCTCCGGACCTGACGGGACAACAGCGGTCGACACCCGCTGTCCTGGGTCCGCAAGTGTTCAGAGGAAATCGTCAAGATTTTGGTTACGATGCCAAAGGATTTCATGCGGCCCGCAACCAAAATCGGCGCGGGCGGCATGAATGGCAACCCCGGGCCGACCCGCCGCGGGCGAAGAATTTCTCCGCCCGCGGACGAGTTTTCTATGCGCTGACGACGTCGCGACTAGGGACGCACCAGCGGGCCGACCTCGACCTTGCCCTGGGTGTTGGCGAGCGGACCCAGCTCGACGGCGACGCCGCGCGCGATGGCCGCCGTCTCACTGCCCGCCTGGAAGCAGGTGAAGTCGGGACGGTCGCGCCAGGCGAACGGACCGCACAGCCGCTTGCCGGCCTTCACGGTCGCGTCGTGGACGATGTTGATCAGGCGTTCGTAGTCCGGCGTTCCGGGACGGTAGCCGGAATAGTTGGCCAGATCGCCCGAAGCGGCGAACACCGCATCGACGCCCGGCACGCGGGCGATCGCCTCGGCGTTCTTCACGCCCTCCAGCGTCTCGACCATCAGGATCAGCACGATGTTGTCGTTGGCGGTGTTGCGGTAGCCGCCGGGGACCGTCCCCCACATGTCGGCGCCGAACGCCTGGCCGCCGCCGGCGCTGCGCTTGCCGAGCGGGGGGAAGTAGGTGAAGTCGCGGGCCCGGATGGCCTCCTCGACGGTGTCGATGGTCGGCACGACGATGACCAGCGCGCCGGCGTCGGTGGCGTGCTGGATTTCGCGCTCATCCGCCGAGGCTACCCGCGCGCCGGGAACCGCCTTCGCCCAGGGGCAGGTCCGCCAGGCCCGCGCCGCCGACTCCCAGCTGCGTTGGTCGTGCTGCATCTCGGTCCAGATGAAGTCGTAGCCGGCGTTGGCCATGGCGCAGTAGGTGGAGGGATCGGTGGCGGCGAAGAAGGTGCCGCCGGTGACCTTTTCGCCCTTCGCCAGCTTGATCTTCACCGGGTTCCAGATCTTGGCCCCGGGCTGGACGTTGTAGGCCGGGCCGAACTTCCACTTGTCGGGGTCGAACGCCCCCTGGTTGACGGCGTCGGCCGGCGCCTTGCGGATCTGGCCGGGGTCCTCACCCGCGGCCGCGGCCAGAGGGAACCGTGCGGCGGGGGGCTGGGCGCCCGCCGCC
>JAEYTM010000002.1 GCA_023434015.1 Pseudomonadota bacterium
ATCCTGCGGCGCGCCGCGCGCCGGCGCCGGCAGGG
Source organism: Pseudomonadota bacterium (assembly GCA_023434015.1). GTDB lineage: Bacteria > Pseudomonadota > Alphaproteobacteria > Caulobacterales > Caulobacteraceae > Phenylobacterium. The sequence continues at coordinate 36 of JAEYTM010000002.1, forward strand.
CGCTCCACATGGCCTGCAGCCGCGCCACGGGCCCCACCGCGCCGCGCTCGTTGAGGACGCCCCAGACCAGCGGCAGGTACTTGGCGCTGATGTTCATCTCGCCGGCGATGGACTTCAGCGTCGCCTTCGGCGTCCCCAGGGCCGCGCGGTGACGGTAACGCCAGGCCGCCTCGAAATAGTCCGCGAAATCCGTAGGCTGCGCCGCGTAGAAGGCCATGATCCGGCCGACCGCATAGCGGTCGCGGTCACTGTCCACCTGCACCAGATGCGCCGCGAAATCGATGCCGTCGGGCGTCAACACCATGTGGTCGGCGATCTGCCGCGCGGTCTGCAGATATTTGTCGAGCAGCGCCGGCGACATCACCAGCGACTCCCCGGAGTTGTCGAAGCCGGCCGGGTTGGCAGGGTCGACCGGGAACTGGCGGGTGAGCCGCATGTCCTGACCGGTCAGGTCACGGATGGTGTAGTTGTACTCGGCATTGGAAAGGCGCCGCGCCAGGACGATGCCGGGGTCGCCGCCGAGACGGGCGATCTCCGAGGCGCGAACCGCCTCGAGCCAGGCCAGCACCTTGTCCGTCTGGTCCTGCGGCGGCGGAGCCATCGGCTTGGGCGGCATTTCCGCCGCATGCAGGCGCTCGCCCACGAGCCCCCAGCGCGGGAAGTCGGCCGTCACCTTGGCCAGAGTGTCGTAGGCCTTGAGGTCGAACTGCGCGGCCGGCGAGGCGCCCCCGTGACAGCCGGCGCAGTAGCGGCCGACATAGGGCCTGATGTCCTGCTCGAACCCGGCCTGCAGCGCCGCGTCGCTGGCGCCCCGGTCAGGCGCGGGATGTGAGACCGGGGATTGCGGGCGACTCGCGGCAAGGGCCGAGCCGCCGACAGTCGCCAATAGGGCAAGCGCGAGAAGCCGCGTAAACACCTGTCGCCGTCCTCCATCGGGCATCGTCGCGCCCTTTTCGCCCGGCCGCTTGGCGGCTCATTGAGGCGGAGGCCGTGCGACCCCATAACCACGGTACCCGATCCGCGGCCCGGGGCAACCGTGGCGAAAATGCGGCAGGCGTGGCGGACGCGGGCGGCCCGAAGGAAGGCCTGAAACGCAAAAGGCCCCGGATCTCTCCGGGGCCTTCGCGGTCGTCTCGAAGATCGGGCGTCTTAGGACGCGTAGAATTCGATGACGAGGTTGGGTTCCATCTTCACCGGATAGGGCACTTCGGCGAGTTCCGGCATGCGGACGTAGGTCGCGGCCATGCCCTTGGTGTCGACGGTGATGTAGTCCGGCGTGTCGCGTTCCGACGACTGCAGGGCTTCGAGCACCAGGGCCATGTTGCGCGAACGCTCGCGCACCGTGACCACGTCGCCCGGCTTCACGCGGTACGACGGGATGTTCACCCGCTTGCCGTTCACCAGCACGTGGCCGTGGTTGACGAACTGACGCGCCGCGAACGGGGTCGGGACGAACTTGGCGCGATAGACGATGGCGTCCAGGCGGCTTTCCAGCAGCGAGATCAGGTTCTCGGAGGTGTTGCCCTTCCGGCGGGCGGCCTCTTCGTAGATTTTCGAGAACTGCTTCTCGGTCAGGTTGCCGTAGTAGCCCTTCAGCTTCTGCTTGGCGCGCAGCTGCAGGCCGAAATCGGAGACCTTCTGCTTGCGGCGCTGGCCATGCTGGCCGGGGCCGTAGGCGCGCTTGTTGATCGGGGACTTCGGGCGACCCCAGATGTTTTCGCCCATCCGGCGGTCGAGTTTGTACTTGGCGCTATGGCGCTTGGACATATCTGCTCACTTCATCGACACGAGCCGGCGCTTCCGAAAGTGGAAGCGCGATCCCAACGGCGGTCTTCGCGTCACCCGTCATAGCTCCGCACCGCACGGGCGGACCGGCGGCGGGAAGGCGCGGTGTATGCCGCCCGCGCCTGCGGGAGTCAAGGTTTCCGGATGGCGTTCACGCCGCCTCGGCGGTCGGCTCGGAACCGTGGAACAGCCGCCACTTCCACAGGCCGCCCTGCAGTTCCAGGACGCCGGTCAGACGATACGGCCGACGCTGGGCGCCCGCCGGACCGTTCAGCACCAGCTCGCCTTCGGCATGCAGCCAGGCGATCGCCCCGTGAACCGAGACCTGCACCTCGCGCCACGAGAAGGCGAGCGTTTCGGGCATGGCGAAGTAGCGCGCGAAATGGGTTTCCAGGTCCTCGCGGGTGCGCGCCACGTCGCTCGGAGCCGACCCCACCAGACGCGTTTCGGGGCCTCGCGCGAATTCATCCACCACCGCCAGGTCCCGGTTGGCGAGGAAGCCGTTCAGTCGGATCAGCGCCCGCCGAACGCCCCGCTCTGCCCCGGCCTGCGACTGCGACGCCGCCTTCGGCCCGAGGCCGAAGATCAGCAGCAGGGCGGCGCCGGCGGCCAGGGTGCGTGTGGAAAAGAAGGCCATAGGTGTCTCCTGCCCGAACTCGGGCGATAGTTCGCCCAGCCGGGCGGGCTGGGCAAGACGCTTGGGTGTATGGAAAGCTTAAGCGTCAGAGCCCGCCTTCGCGTTCCGCCTTCTGCCGGGCGAGCTTCTCCAGCACCCGCCCGCGGCCACGCGACAGGGCGGTGACCACCCCGCGGAACGTGCGGACCTCCTGGTCGGTGAGCCGGGCGCGCGACAGCGCCGAGCGCAGGTTCTGCACCATCGAAGGCGTCTTCTCGGGTGGATGGAAGAAGCCGGCTTGTTCCAGTTCGCGCTCGAAATGCTCGAACAGGCCGAGCATGGCCGCGCCATCGGCGGGGGGCGGACCGTCGCGAAAGTTCGGCGGGGTCGCATCGGCGACGGTCAGCGCCCATTCGTAGGCGTTGATCGCCACCGCCTGGGCGAGGTTCAGCGAGCGGAACCGCATATCGACCGGAATGGTTACGACCGCCTGACACAGGGAGATGTCGGCGGTCTCCAGGCCGGCGCGCTCGCCGCCGAACAGCATGCCGACGCGCAGCCCGCCTGCTGCGCCGGCAGCCAGTTCGGCCGCGGCCTGGCGCGGGGTCAGGACCGGAAGCTGCAGCTCCCGAGGCCGGGCGGTGGTGGCGAACACCAGCTGCAGGTCGGCGACAGCGTCTTCGACGCGGCCGAACACCCGCGCGCCGTTCAGCGGCCAGTCGGCTCCGGAGGCCGAGGCCCAGGCGCGTTCCTGGGGCCAGCCGTCGCGCGGATTGACGAGGCGCAGCTCCGACAGGCCGAAGTTCGCCATGACGCGGGCGGCGGCGCCGATATTCTCGGCCAGTTGCGGGGCGTTCAGGATAACGACAGGCGTCTGGGATCCAGATGCCGGGGAACCGGATTTTTGGGGTTCGGTCTGGGGAGGAGTTACGGCCATGCCGGGTTTTCGTTCGCTATGGCTGTCGAAGGCAAGCCTTCCTCGTCGCCACCTGCTGACCGGCGCGGCGGCGCTGGCCCTGGCGGGGTGCGAACGGGACATGCCGCTCACCGCCTCGACCACGCCGAGCCTCGACATGAAGCGGCTGAACGAGGGGGTGGCCGCACTGGCCGCGCGCGCTCGGCCTGGGCTGCTGGGCGTCGGCCTGGTCAATCTGGAGAGCGGACAGCACTTCACCTACGAAGGCGAGCGGCGCTTCCCCATGCAGAGCGTCGCCAAGCTGCTGCTGGCGGCGGCGGTGCTCGGCGAAGTGGACAGCCGAAGGCTGTCACTCGACGAGCCCGTGCGGCTGGAAGCCGAGCAGCTGTCGCCGCCGCCCTCCCCGATCGCCGCCGATTGGCCGGCGCGACGCGACTATACGATCCGCGACCTGCTGATCGCCGCCCTGAACGACAGCGACAACACCGCCGCCGACGTGCTGATGCGGCGGATCGGCGGTCCCGGGGCGGTGACGGCCTGGCTGGTCTCGCGCCGCTTCGAGGAACTGCGCGTCGACCGCTACGCCCGGGAGGTGCAGACCCAGGCGTGGGGCATGCCCTCGTTCCGGCCCGCCTGGCGCACCCCCGAAGCCTTCGCCGCGGCGCGTGAGGCCGTTCCGGCGGACGAGCGGCGCGCCGCCCTGGCCGGGTTCCTGCGTGACCCGCGCGACACAGCGACGCCGCGCGACATGCTCAACTTCCTCATCCGGCTGAACGCCGCCGAGCTGCTGACGCCGGCCTCGACCCGCCTGCTGCTGCAGATGCTGTTCGACGCCCCGGCCGGCGCCGGCCGGCTGGCCGCCGGGCTGCCCCGCGGCGCCAAATTCGCCCACAAGACCGGCACCGCGCCGGCCGAGCAGGGCATGGCCGCGGCCTATAACGACGTCGGCATCGTCATCCTGCCGGACGGCCGCGCCTATGGCCTTGCCGCCTTCCTCAGCGGCTCGCCGGCGGCGCGCGACGACCGCGCCGGGCTGATGGCTGAACTCGGGCGAACGCTTATCCAGGGTGTGAGATAGGCCGGACGCTCCGAGCTTTGCGTTGCGCCCCCGGCCCGCTATACGGCCCGCAACCCAAAATTCGTGCGGAGCGCCCCATTCCCATGGCCAAGATCAAAGTCGCCAACCCTGTCGTCGACCTCGACGGGGACGAGATGACCCGGATCATCTGGAAGATGATCAAGGACAAGCTGATCTTCCCGTTCCTCGACCTGCCGATCGAGTACTACGACCTGGGGATGGAGCACCGCGACGCCACCGACGACAAGGTGACCGTCGACGCGGCCGAGGCGATCAAGAAGCACGGAGTCGGCATCAAGTGCGCGACCATCACTCCCGACGAGGCGCGGGTCGAGGAATTCGGCCTGAAGAAGATGTGGAAGTCGCCGAACGGCACCATCCGCAACATCCTCGGCGGCGTCGTGTTCCGCGAGCCGATCATCTGCAGCAACGTGCCGCGCCTCGTTCCCGGCTGGACCAAGCCGATCATCATCGGCCGTCACGCCTTCGGCGACCAGTACCGCGCCACGGACATCAAGTTCCCCGGCAAGGGCACGCTGTCGATGAAATTCGTCGGCGAGGACGGCACCGTGATCGAGCGGGAAGTCTTCAAGGCTCCCGGCGCCGGCATTGCGATGTCGATGTACAATCTCGACGATTCCATCGCCGACTTTGCCCGTGCTTCCTTCAACATGGGCCTGGCGAAGAACTATTCGGTCTACCTCTCGACCAAGAACACCATCCTCAAGGTCTATGACGGCCGCTTCAAGGACATCTTCCAGGACATCTTCGACAAGGAATTCAAGGCGAAGTTCGACGCCAAGAAGATCACCTACGAGCATCGCCTGATCGACGACATGGTCGCGGCCGCCATGAAGTGGTCCGGCGGCTACGTCTGGGCCTGCAAGAACTACGATGGTGACGTGCAGTCGGACACGGTGGCGCAGGGCTACGGCTCGCTCGGCCTGATGACCTCGGTGCTGCTGACGCCGGACGGCCAGACGGTGGAAGCCGAAGCCGCCCACGGCACGGTGACCCGCCACTACCGCGAACACCAGAAGGGCAAGGAAACCTCGACCAACTCGATCGCATCGATCTTCGCCTGGACCCGTGGTCTCGCGCACCGCGCCAAGCTCGACAACAACCCGCAGCTCGCGAAGTTTGCCGACACGCTTGAGAAGGTCTGCGTCCAGACCGTCGAGTCCGGCTACATGACCAAGGACCTTGCGCTGCTGGTCGGCGCCGACCAGCGCTGGCTCTCGACCACCGGCTTCCTGGACAAGGTCGCCGAGAACCTGACGAAGGAACTAGCGGCTTAAGCCGTCCGCATTCGCCCGGCCGGGCCAGACATCATCACGGGCCGTGCCAAAGCGCGGCCCGTTTGCTTTTTGGACCGCTCAGCGGC